>NZ_JAWLDS010000023.1:0-39465 GCF_041686535.1 Aquicoccus sp.
ACCACCCTGCCCTTCTATGACGCGCTGGCGCGGCTCGATCACGGGATCACCCATTTCCTGACCCGCGATGAACGCCACGCCGCCTACATGGCCGATGGCTATGCGCGCGTGACGGGGCGGCCGGGCGTCTGCGAAGGACCGTCGGGCGGGGGGGCCACCTATATCCTGCCCGGCGTGGTCGAGGCCAATGAAAGTTCGGTGCCGATCCTTGCCATCACCTCGGACGTGGCCACGACCAGCCGCGGGAAATATCCGCTGACCGAGCTGGACCAGACCGCCCTCTTTGGTCCGCTGACCAAGTGGAACGCGGCGCTCGACGATGCCGGGCAACTTCCCGCGATGCTGCGCGAGGCGTTTCGCCAGATGACCACAGGCACCCCCGGCGCGGTGCATCTGTCGCTGCCCTTCGACACCCAGAAGGCCCCGGTGGACGGGGCCGAAATCCATGTCGACCCGGACCACACCCGCTTCCCCGCCGAGCGCCAGGCCCCGGACCGGCACGCGATTACAGAGGCCGCCGCGATCCTTGCCAAGGCACAGAACGCAGTCGCCATCTGTGGGGGCGGGCCGCTGCTCTCGGGCGGTGAGGCGGCGTTGGCGCGTCTTGTCCGCGCGCTCGACATGCCGGTGGCCACCACCGTTTCGGGGCAGGGTGTCATCGCCGAGACCGATCCGCTGGCATTGGGGGTCGTGGGGTCGAATGGCGGCATTCCGGCGACACGCGCCGAGGTCGATGCCGCCGACGTGGTGCTTTTCATCGGCTGTCGCGCGGGGTCGGTTACGACCGAACGCTGGCGTTCGCCCGCGAAGGGCACAACGATCCTGCATATCGACAGCGACCCCGAGGTGCCCGGCACCAATTACGACACGGCAGTTGCGATCACCGCCGATGCGCGTCTGGCGCTTGAGGCGCTGGCCGATGCGGTCGAGGCCGGGCCGCGCAACAGCCAGAACGGCTCGGCCCGCGCCGCTCGGGCCTGGGACGCGAAAGAGGCGCAGTTTGCCCCGCTTGCGGCGTCGCGCGACACCCCGATCCGGCCCGAGGCGGTGATTGCCATGCTCATGGAACTGCTCGATGACGATGCCATCGTGGTGGCCGATCCGGGCACGCCATGCCCCTATGTCTCGGCCTATTACAGCTGGCCGCGCGCGGGGCGGCATTTCATCACCAACCGCGCCCATGGTGCATTGGGATACGCGCTTGGAGCGGCGATGGGCGCGCATGTGGGGCGACCGGACGCCAAGACCGTGGCCTTGATGGGCGACGGATCGTTCGGCTTTGCCTGTGGCGAGTTCGAGACCATGGTGCGCCACCGCATGCCGATCACCTCGGTCGTGTTTTCCAACGCCACGTTTTCGTGGATCAAGGCGGGGCAGAAGGCGGGGTTCGGCGCGCGCTATTACAATGTCGATTTCGACCGCACCGACCATGCCGCCGTGGCGCGCGCCTTTGGCGTCGCGGCATGGAGCGTGCGTGATCCCGACGAGCTTGGCCATGTCATGGCCAAGGCGCTCGCCCATGACGGGCCGAGCCTCGTCGATATCCACACGCAATCGCTCTCGGACTCCGCAGCGCCGGTCTCGGAATGGGTGGCCTGAGGCATCACGCGGCGAAGCGCGCGAGGCTCTCCAGCAGGCCCGCGAGGAATTCCTGGCCCACGGACGAAAGTGGCCTGTGGCGCGGGGTGATGACCGCAAGGTCCAGCGTCACCTGCGGCGCGAAGGGTCGCGCGTCGAACCCGCCCTCGTAATCGAAGGCGATGGTGAACGGATCGACCAGCGCGGCACCGAAGCCCTGTTTCACGAAACTCAGCGTGTTCTGGTGCAGGTGGGTGTGGACGCGTGTGTTCCATTGCGCCCCGGCGCGGTCGAACGCCTCACGGGTGCGGCGATAGGTCATGTGCTCGGGGCCCATCACCACGAAGGGATACCCGTCTAGGTGCGCCGGTGTCAGCATCGCGTGCTCCGCCAGCGGGCTGCCCGCGGGCAGGACGCATTGACATTCGAACCGGAACGGCAGCGCGGTCAGTGCGTCGCTCAGCACCGGAAGTTCGCAAATCCCGATCTCGAAGAGCCCGGCCTGCACCCATTCCTGGATGCGCGTGGAATACTGCGCCTGGTAGGAAATCGACAGGTGCGGGCGTTCCCGGGAAAAACGCGCGATCTCGCGCGGCATGAAGCCGATGGAGAGGGCATGGGGCGCCACGACCTGCAATTGCCCGGCCTTCTGGTTCTGCAAGTCGGTCACCGCCTGCGCCACGTGGTCGAGCCCGCGCACCACGGTGTCGATTTCCTGGAACAGCACCCCAGCCTCGGGCGTGGGGCGTAACCGCCCGCGTACCCGCTCGAAGAGCTTGAGCTGGGTCTGCCGTTCCAGCTGCGCCAGAAGGTTGGAAATGCCGGGTTGCGAAATGCCCAGAAGCGCGGCGGCGCCGGTCACGGTGCCGGATTCGATCACCGCGTGGAATGCCTGTAATTGTCTGAATCTCAGGGCCATTTTTGGATCATATCATATTATATGATAGAGCATACATAAATCCGTATTTGAACTGATGTTCTCCCCCGGCCAAGTTTCTTGCCATGAACGGGGGAATCGATTGACGGAGCTCTACCAGACCATCACCGGCTTCGATGTCTGGCACCTCTCTCTGCCGGTCACGTCGCGGCGTGACCATGGCATCGGGCGGGTCGAAAACGCTTGCGAGATCATTCTGCTGCGCCTGACCGCCGAGGGTGGCGCGGTGGGCTGGGGCGAGGCGTCGCCCTGGTCGGTCTTTACCGGCACGCCCGAGGCCAGCCTTGCCGCGCTCGACCGCTACCTGCGCCCGCTGGTTGTCGGTCGCCGCGTGGCCGACCGCCCCGCCATCATGGAGGCCGCGCGCCACGCCGTGGCCCACGCGAGCGAGGCCAAGGCCGCGCTCGACACTGCCCTGCTCGACCTTGCAGGCCACATCGCAGGGCAACCGGTCTGGGCCTTGCTGGGCGGAAAATGCCGCGACCGCATCCCGCTTTCGGTCTCGATCGCCAATCCGGATTTCGAGCATGACCGGGCGCTCCTTGACCGGCTCGTGAACGACGGCATTCGCATCGTCAAGCTCAAGGCCGGGTTCCGCGACCATGACTTTGACATCATGCGGATGGAGCGGATCGCGCGTGATTACTCGTCGCTGCGGGTCCGGGTGGATTTCAACCAGGGCCTCACACCCGAAGAGGCCCCAGCCCGCACCCGCGATATGGCCGCGTTCAAGCCCGATTTCATCGAACAGCCGGTGCGCGCGCATCATTTCGGCCTCATGGCCCGGCTGCGCGCCATGATCGACGTGCCGCTTCTGGCCGACGAGTCCGTGTTCGGCCCCGAGGACATGACCCGCGCCGCAGGCGAGGGCATCTGCGACGGGGTTTCGGTCAAGATCATGAAGTCGGGGGGCCTGGGCCGGACGCAGGAAGTCGCCAGGATCGCCGCTGCGCATGGCCTCGGCGCCTATGGTGGGGACATGTTCGAATCCGGCCTTGCCCATCTCGCCGGCACTCACATGATCGCCGCCACCCCGGCGATCACGCTGGGCTGTGAATTCTACCAGGCGTCCTATTTCCTGGCCGAGGACATCCTCGAAACCCCGTTCGTGGTGGAGGGCGGCGCGGTGAGCGTTCCCGACGCGCCCGGTCTTGGCGCCCGCCCCGACATGGACCGCATCCGCAAATTCACCCTCGCAGGACCGACGCCATGACCGACGCCCCGAAAACAATCGCCATCATCGGAGCAGGCATCAACGGTGTCGCCACCGCGATCTGGGCCCAGCGCGAGGGGCACAAGGTCATCCTGATCGAGCGCGAGGAACAGGCCGGTGAAGGGGCCAGCTTTGGCAATGGCGGGGTGCTGGCCGCGTGTTCGGTGGTGCCGGTGACGGTGCCGGGGCTGTTGCGCAAGGCGCCTAAAATGCTGTTCTCGCCCAGCCAGCCGCTGTTTCTCAAATGGTCCTACCTGCCGCGGCTGATGCCGTGGCTGATGAAATACCTCGCGCATGGCAACACGGGCGACGTGCGCCGCATCGCGCAGGCGCTGCACGGTATCGTCGGCGACAGCTTGCAGGATCACCTTGCGCTCGCGCGCGGCACCGGGGCCGAGGCGTTCATCCTCCCCTCCGATTACCTTTTCCTCTATCGAGACCGCGCCCATTACGAGGGCGACACCTTTGGCTGGGGCATCCGTCGCGAACTGGGCTTCGCATGGGACGAGCTGGAGCGCCCGGCGCTGGCCGAATACGACCCTGCCTTTTCCGATGCCGCGGGGTTTGCCGCACGGTTGGGCGATCACGGACGGATCGCCGACCCGGGGCGATACATCAAGGCGCTGGCCGCCCATGCGGTTGCGAATGGCGCGCAGATGATCAAGGCCACCGCCACCGATTTCGCCCGCGAGAACGGGCGCATCACGGGCGTTCGCGTTGCCACCCGGTCGGGCGAGGACACGATTGCCTGTGACGCTGCCGTTCTGGCCACCGGGGCCTGGTCCAAAGCTTTGGGAGAGAAACTGGGGCTGCGCATCCCGCTTGAGACCGAGCGCGGCTATCACCTTGAATTGTGGGAGCCTTCGGCGATGCCGCGCTCGCCGGTCATGGTGGCCAGCGGCAAGTTCGTCATGACCCCGATGGAGGGGCGTCTGCGCCTTGCCGGGATCGTCGAGTTCGGCGGGCTCGACGCGCCGGCCTCGGCCGCGCCGATCGCGCTCCTGAAACGGCAACTGGCAGAGGTCCTGCCCGGCCTCACATGGGCGCATGAACGCGAATGGATGGGACATCGCCCGGCGCCCGCCGACTCGATCCCGGCCATCGGCGAGGTGCCCGGCCTCAAGGGCGCGTTTCTCGGCTTTGGCCATCACCATATCGGCCTGACGGGTGGGCCGAAAACCGGGCAGATCCTGGCCCGGCTGATCTCGGGGCGCAAACCCAATATTGACTTGGAGCCCTACTCGCCCGCACGCTTCGTTCATCGAATACCAACCCCGGCATGACCGGACCAACCAAAACAGGGAGAACGACCATGAAACATCTCACGACACTTGCCACAGCCTCGGCCATCGCGATCGGCGCTGCCGCGCCCGCAATGGCCGAGAAATGGGATATGCCGCTGGCCTATGCTGCGACCAATTTCCATTCCGAGAACGCGGCAGAGTTCGCCACCTGCGTGACCGAGAGTTCCGACGGCGCGGTCGAGATCGTGACCCACCCCTCGGGGTCGCTTTTCGGTGGCAACGACATCAAGCGCGCGGTGCAGAGCGGCCAGGCGCTGATCGGCGAACGCCTGATCTCGGCGCATCAGAACGAGAACCCGCTGTTCGGCATCGACTCGATCCCGTTCCTCGCCACCTCCTATGACGACCATGAAACCCTGTGGGAGATTGCAGGGCCGAAAGTGGCCGAGGTGCTCGAGGCGCAAAACCTGCATTACCTCTACTCGGTGCCGTGGCCGCCCCAGGGGCTCTACTTCAACCAGCCGATCGAGAGCGTCGACGACATGAAAGGCATCAAGTTCCGCTCCTACTCGACCGCCACCGCGCGGATGGCGGAAATGACCAGCATGCTGCCGGTGCAGGTCGAGGCGGCGGAACTGAGCCAGGCGCTGGCGACCGGCGTGGCGGAGGCGTTCATCTCGTCGGGGGCCACGGGCTATGACCGCAAGGTCTGGGAGCATCTGAGCCATTTCTACGAAGTGGACGCCTGGCTGCCGCGCAACGTGATCTTCGCCAACAAGGACGCGTGGGACGGGCTTGACGATGCGGCCAAGGGCGCGATCGACGACTGCGCCGCCGAGGCCAAGGAACGGGGCCTCCAGATGTCGATGGATTATACCCAGTTCACCCTCGACGGGCTCAAGGAAGGCGGCATGGAAGTCGCCCGCGCCAGCGACACGCTGGTCAAGGAACTCGAAGAGATCGGCGCCGTGATGACCGAGGAATGGCTCGAAAGCGCAGGCGAGGATGGCGAGGCCATCGTCGAGGAATTCCGCGCCATGCAATAAGCCCGCCACTTGCGGGCGAACCGTTGACACAGGGCGGGGGCGCCCCGACGCGGCCCCGCCCCGAGAAAATCAACGAACAGGGGCTTCTGACATGGGTATTCTACGCCGGGCGCTCGATGCGCTCTATCTCGCCGGTGGTGTCATCGCGGCGCTCTTCACCATCGCGATTCTCGTCATCATCGTCGCGCAGATGATCGCGCGCTGGACCGGCGCCGTCTTTCCCGGCGCCACCGATTACGCAGGCTATTGCATGGCCGCCGCCTCGTTCTTTGCCTTCGCCTATGCGCTCAACCACGGAGCACATATCCGGGTGTCACTTTTTCTCAACGTGCTGGGGCATCACCGGGTCAAGGGCGAGCTTTGGTGCTTTGGCATGGGGGCGGTGATCTCGAGCTATTTCGCCTGGTACGGGGTGCGCGGCATGTGGGAGTCGCTGAAATGGAACGAGGTCAGCCAGGGGCTCGACAATACGCCGATCTGGATTCCGCAGCTTTCCATGGCGGTAGGCACGGTGCTTCTGGCGATTGCCTTCTGGGACAATTTCGTCCGCCTGATCATGACCGGCAATCACGGCATGCGCTCCGGCGCCATAGAAACCGGCACGGAGTAGACGCGCATGGATTATTTCATTTCGATCTCGATCTTTCTTTTCGTGCTGTTCTTCCTTCTCGGGTCCGGCGTCTGGGTGGGCCTTGCGCTCATGGGTGTGGCTTGGGTGGGGATGGAGCTTTTCACCACGCGCCCCGTGGGCGACGCGATGATCACCAAGATCTGGTCGTCCTCGGCGTCATGGACGCTGACCGCGCTGCCACTCTTCATCTGGATGGGCGAGGTGCTATACCGAACCCGATTATCGGAAGACATGTTCAAGGGGCTGTCGCCATGGATGGCTCGCCTGCCCGGGGGGCTGGTGCATACCAATATCGTGGGCTGCACCGTCTTTGCCGCCGTGTCGGGGTCATCCGCGGCAACGCTGACCACGGTGGGCAAGATGTCGATCCCCGAACTCAACAAGCGCAAATATCCGCAACGCATGGTGATCGGCACCTTGGCGGGGGCGGCGACGCTGGGCCTGATGATCCCGCCGTCACTGACGCTCATCGTCTATGGCGTCACGGTGAACGAGTCGATCACCAAGCTGTTCTTCGCGGGCATCCTGCCCGGCCTCGTGCTCGCAGGCATGTTCATGGCCTATGTCGCGATCCAGTCATGGATCTCGCGCGACTGGAACCCGACGCCGGAACCGCGAATGAGCTTTACCGAGAAACTGCACAATTCGCGGTTCCTGATCCCGGTGCTCTTGTTGATCGCGGTAGTGATCGGGTCGATGTATTTCGGCTGGGCCACGCCAACCGAGGCCGCGGCCTTTGGTGTCATCGGCGCGCTCCTGCTGGCCGCGGGGCAAGGATCGCTTAACTGGGAAACCTTTACCCAGAGCCTGATGGGCGCCACCCGCACCAGCGCGATGATCGCACTCATCCTTGGCGGAGCGGCGTTCCTGTCGCTGTCGATGGGGTTCACCGGGTTGCCGCGCGGACTGGCCGACCTGATCGCGCAGATGGGGCTGACACGGTTCGAACTGCTGATGGTACTGCTGATCTTCTACATCATTCTTGGCTGTTTCCTCGATGGTATCTCGTCTGTGGTGCTGACCATGGCGGTGGTGGAGCCGATGATCCGCCAGGCCGGGATCGACCTGATCTGGTTCGGCATCTTCATCGTGGTGGTGGTGGAAATGGCCCAGATCACCCCGCCGATCGGCTTCAACCTCTTCGTGTTGCAGGGCATGACCAACCACGAGATGAGCTATATCGCCCGCGCCGCGATCCCGATGTTCCTGATCATGGTGGTGATGGTCTTCGTGCTGATCGGTTTCCCGGAACTGGCCACATGGCTGCCTGACAACCTAAGGTGAGGTCTTGCGCCGCCTGCGGCGTCGCCAAGGGGGGCGGAGGCTGACGCCTCCGCCCCTTTCGCCTTGTATCAATGTGGGGCAACCGTTGCAGCGTCGGGCATGGCCTGACTGGCGGGATCTTGAGTATTTTCCCCAAGAAAGAACCGCGTGGGCATGGTGGTGTCCAGGTTCAGTCCGGCCGCACGATCCGGTTGCGCAGCACGCCGATCTTCTCGATCTCGAGTTCGAAGAGATCGC
This sequence comes from Aquicoccus sp., assembly GCF_041686535.1. Taxonomy (NCBI): domain Bacteria; kingdom Pseudomonadati; phylum Pseudomonadota; class Alphaproteobacteria; order Rhodobacterales; family Paracoccaceae; genus Aquicoccus; species Aquicoccus sp. The sequence continues at coordinate 8,171 of NZ_JAWLDS010000023.1, forward strand.
CCGGGGCCAGCCGCTTGCCCAGTTCGAGCCCGCAGCCGGTGCCGACCGTGCCCGAGCCGATCACCTCGCCGGGGTATAGCGTCTCGGAGGCCGAGATATGGGCGAGAATGGCGCCGAAATCATGCTGCATCGAGGCTGAGTTGCCGCCGCCCCACCGCGCGCCGTTCACGCGCAGTTCCATGTCAAGGGCGACCGGATGCGCCACCTCGTCCGCGGTCAGGATCCAGGGGCCAAGAATGTTTCCGGTGTCGAAATCCTTGCCCTTGGCGGGGCCAAGCTGACCCGGCATTTCGCGCATCTGGGCGTCGCGGGCCGAGACATCGTTGAGGATGGTATAACCGAAGATGTGATCCGCAGCCCGCCCGGGCGCGATATCCTTGCCCTTCCGGCCCACCACGATGGCCAGTTCCAGTTCGACATCGAGAAACTCGGCATAGTCCGGCCAGATCACGTCGGCGCCATGGCCGATGAAGCTCATCCGGTTGCCCTTGTAATAGATCGGCTGTTCATACCAGACCGGGGGCAGTTGCGGGTCGTCCTGACCGAATGCCTTGAGGCAGTTGAAGAGATGTTCCTCGAACACGAGGCAATCGCGATACTGCACCGGCATCAGCGGGGGCAGGAACGTGACCTCGCCCGCCGGGATCGTTGCATGCCGGTCGGCGCGGGCCAGCAGGGCACCGGCCCGTTCGAGCCCGTCATCGCCCGCCTCGATCAGCGTTTGCATCGTGTCGAAGGTATCGGGCCGGGCACCCGCCAGTTCCGCGGCGCGAACGAGATCGAGCAGCGTGTCGTCATCCAGCGGCGATACCACCCTCGCCTTGCCCTCATGAAGAACCGTTCCCAGGCGCATGGCTCACTCCTCGAAAATGGCGACGGCGCGGGTGAACCCGGCGCTGGCACCCTTGATCTTGTAGGGAAAACAGGAAATCTCGAAACCGTGGCCCGGCAGGCTGTCGAGGTTCGACAGTTTCTCCATGTGGCAATAGCCGATTTCCATGCTGGCGCGGTGGCCCTCCCAGATGATGGTCGGGTCATGGGTCCTGGCATATTCCTGCGCGGTCAGGGCAAAGGGCGCGTCCCAGCTCCAGGCATCCGTCCCTGTCACCCGCACACCGCGTTCGAGCAGATACATCGTCGCGTCGCGCCCCATGCCGCAGCCTTTCATCAGGTAATCGGGTTGCCCGTAATGCGCGCCCGCGGATGTGTTGACCACCACGATATCAAGCGGTTGCAGGTCGTGCCCGATGCGGCTCAACTCGGCCTCCACATCGCCGGGGGTGACGATATAGCCGTCGTCCATGTGCCGGAAATCGAGCTTTACCGCCGGGTTGAGGCACCATTCCAGCGGCACCTCGTCGATGGTGATCGCGCGCTCGCCGTTATTCATGGTGGAGTGGTGGTGGTAGGGTGCATCGAGATGGGTGCCGTTATGGGTGGCGATTCTCAGCCGTTCGACCGCCCAGCCCTCGCCGCCGGGCAGATCCTCGCGCTTGAGGCCCGGAAAGAATGCCATCACCTGCTCGGCGGTCTGATCGTGGGTCATGTATTCGATCTCGGGGAGCATGATCGGCGGGTCCGACACGATCCCCGTTTCAAGCGGCACGGAAATATCGACGAAACGTCTTGGCATGGTGGCTCCTTTTCTGGTCAGATGAGCCCGGTGGCCAGCACCGGAAAGGCAAGGACAAGGGCGAGAACGACGAGCATCATCAGCGCGAAGGGCGCGGCGCCGATGAATATGTCGCCGAGCGTGATGTCGGGGTCGTCGAGCGCCGACTTGATCACGAAAACGGATATGCCGAAGGGTGGGGTCAGCAGGCCCACCTCGACCGCGATCACCGTGACGATCCCGAACCAGATGAGGTCGACCTCCATGCCGCCGACCACCGGCAGCATCAGCGGCACGAGGATCAGCATGATGGACGAGCTGTCGAGCACCGCCCCCATCACGATCACCAGGGCGATATAGGCCAGGATCACGCCCCAATAGCCGATATCCGCACCGGCCACGAATGCGCCGAACTCCATCGGCACGCCGGAAAGCGACAGCATCCGCGAATACATCTGTGCCGCGATGATCAGGAACGAGATCGAGGCCGTGACCAGCCCGGTATCGGTCAGCACCTGCCAGAAATCGCGCCACGACAGCTTGCGCCGCAGCACGCCGATGACGATCGCGCCGCCCGCGCCGACCGCGCCCGCCTCGATCGGGGTGAAGATTCCGCCATAGATGCCGCCCAGCACCAGCCCGATCAGCAAGACGATGGGCAGCCCCTTGGCGACAAGATCACGCGGGCCAAGGTCGCTCTCGCCCCCGCCCGCCGCCACGCCGGGGCCGAGCCGCGCGGGCCAGAGGATCGCGGTCAGCCAGATGCCGACACCGAAGGCCAGCGCCAGCAATATCCCCGGCAGGATTCCCGCGATGAAGAGGTCGCCTACCGATTGCTCGGCCAAGAGCCCGTAGAGGATCAGCAGGAGCGACGGCGGGATCAGCATGCCAAGCACGCTTGACCCTGCCACCACGCCGACCGAGAAGCGTTTGGCATAGCCATGGCGGATCATCTCGGGCACGGCGATGCGGGTAAAGACGGCGGCGCTGGCAATGGAAATGCCGGTGATGGCGGCAAAGATCGCGTTCGCCCCTACCGTACCGATGCCCAAGCCCCCCCTGAGCCGCCGGAACAGGTGGTTGGCCACGTCGAAGGCATCGCGCCCCATGCCGGTCACGCTCACGACGTAGCCCATCAGCACGAAGAGCGGCACGACGCCGAAGAAATAGGAGGAAATCGTCTCGCTCGCCGCCAGCGCCAGCAGCTTCCCGGCCAGGAGCGGCGAACCCTTGATCGCCCAGACCCCGACATAGGAACACAGCATCAGGGCAAAGGGCACCCAGAACCCGGCATAGATCATCACCACCATGGCACCGAAACTGGTCAGGCCGATCTCGAATGGCGTCATGCCCTTGCCCCCCGCGCCAGGCGCAGGAACGCGGCCAGCCCATGCAGCACCAGTTGCACCAGAAGCGCCCCGCACCCCACTAGGATGATGAGCTTGACTGGCCAGATTGGCGCTGTGAAGGCGCCGATCGTGCCCTCATAGGTGCCGCGGGTCCATGCCTGCTCGAATAGCGGCCAGGATGCCGTGATGAGCTGCCAGACCAGCGCGATGGCAGCAATGGAAAACAGCATCTCGACCACCTCTCGCGTGCGCGGGCTGTACCGCCCGACCCAGCCCAGAAGGATATCGGTGCGTGTCAGCCGCCCCTGCCGAAAGGTCTGTGCCACCTGGAGGAACACGATGGCGACAATCGACATCGAAACCATTTCCGGCACGCCCGCGACGGGCGCCTTGAAAAGCCCGCGCCCGATCACGTCGGCATTCACGAGGACCATCAACACGAGGATCAGGCCCGTTCCTACCACATTGAGCGCACCGGTCACGCGATCGACCCCCTGCCGGATCGCAATGAACCAGCCGGGCAGCGCCGCTGTCGCATCCACATCTTTCATGGGCTCCGCCATGTCTCTTCCACTCCCTCCCGACCCCGGGGCATCCGGGGCCGGGACATGGCGTCGCGCTTACTCTCGATCCCAGTCGCGCACCGGCTCGGCCCCCGCCGCGCGCATGGTGTCCATATAGGCATTGAGCACGGCGGTGCCGTTCCTGCCCTCTTCATCGAGCCGGGCGGCCCATTCCTGCGCCACGTTGTTCATGCCCGACGCCCATTGCTCGCGGAACGCCTGATCGACCTCGGTGATGGTGGCCCCCTGCTCCTCCATCATCGAAAGGAACATCGTGACCGAGGCATCGAGGTCTTCCTGGTAGGCTTCGGCATCGGCGCGGGCCCCGGCCTTGAGCGCGTCCTGGACCTCCTCCGGCAAACTGTCATACCAACCCTTGTTGGCAGCGAGCCCGCCGGCATATTGCGCGCCGAACCCGACCTTGGTGATATAGGGAGCCACCTCGTGCAGCTTGCCCGGCAGCGCAGCGCTGGCAAAGACGATCACACCGTCATACACACCGGTCTTGATCTCGTTATAATAGAGCGTGAGGTTGCCGCTCACCCCAACCGCACCAGTGCCTTCGAGCCAGTTGACCGCCGGTCCGGGTGCCGCGATCTTGTAGCCGTCGAGATCCTCGATGCTCTCCACCGGAAAGGTGGTCATCAACAAGTAATCGTCGAGTCCGATTCCGCCGCCAAGGTATTCGAGGCCGTTTTCCTCCCACGCAGCACGCATGTCGTCATTGGTGGCCTGCAATTCGTCCATCCAGCTGCTCACAAGCGTCGAATCGCGCGACACGAAGGGGGTGAAGTAGGTCACGTTCTGCGGGCTGAGCTTGGCCGGATCGAAGAGCGACGAGACCAGCCCCACCTCGGCCAGCCCGGCCTCGACCGCCTCAAGCTCGTCCCCCACCTTGGCCAGCGACCCACCATATTGTTCCGACCAGTTGATACTGTGCCCGGTGCCTTCAAGCGCGGCATCGACCGCCGGGATGAAGGTCTCGCTGGCATGTTTCACCCAGCGAAAGACCGGCGGATGCCCGGCCACGATGGTCACGTTGAAATCTTCGGCCTGCACCTGTGGCGCGGCCAGTGCCCCGCCCAGCGCCAACGCGGCCAGCGCCGCGCTTCTCGAAATGAAATCCTTCATGGTTTTTCCTCCCCTTGGTTTCATGGTGTCACCAGCGCCCGGACGCCGCCACAGATGAACGGCACGATCCGCGCCAGCATCGCATCGGCATCGCCATCGTCGCATAACCCGTTCGAAAGCCGCTTTGGCCGCCCCGTCTTGGCCATCATCGTCATGCCCACGCCAATCGCGAACATGTAGGCCCAGACCGCATCAGCGCGGGCCAGACCCGGCTCGGACTCCTGCAGGGCGGCGATATAGTCATGCGCGATCGGGTCGTAATAGGTCTCGGTCATCTCCTGCGCCAACGGGTCGTTGGAATTGGCCATCGACACGAGAATCCGCGCGAAGCCGCCGCCATCCTCGGCCAGTTCGAGGCCGGTTTCGATCGTGGGGCGGAAGAGCGCCTCGACGATCTCTTCCAGCCGCAACGCGCCCTTGCTTCTCAGTTGCGCCAGCCGCTCGGCCCGCGCCGCGTTGATCTGTCCCGACCGTCGCGCCACCATTCTTTCGAAGAGCCGCGCCTTGTTGTTGAAATGATAGTGGATCAGCCCCTGCGCCACGCCCGCGCGCTCGGCGATCTCGCGCAGCGCCGCACCCTCATAGCCGGAGCTGGCAAAGACGAGCTCGGCCGCGTCGAGGATCGCATCGGCCCGCGCGCCACCCGGCGCCTCGCGCGCCTCCTGTTTCAATTGCTGCGCCAATCCCCCCTCCACGGATAACTGACTGATCGCTCAGTCAGGGTCTTCCGATTTCACGATTCGAGTCAACCCGATGTCGTCATCCAACCACTATTGCGTTTGCGAGCGCATCGCGCGCAACATCGGCAGCGCCCCTTGCCTTTACACGATTGACAATCGTCACGCGTGATTGAATTCCGCCCCGGTTTCCGCCATGATCGTCGCAAAACAACGAGGCTCCGAGCATATGCGCCCCATCGTTTCCCTGATCGTTATCCTGTCGCTGGCCGGATGTGCCGGCGGCTATCACCGGGCCAAGCGCGAAATGGCCCAGCCCGCCCCGCGCGTGGCGGCAGCAACGCCCGCGGCCACGGCGCGTCCATCCGCTTCGGCCACCCCGGCCCCTGCCGCAAAACCTTTTGCCACGGGCCAGATCCAGCGCGCTTGCATGGCATCCGACCGCAAGGCGCGCTCGCGAGAGCTCTGCGGCTGTATCCAGGCCATCGCCGACCAGACGCTGTCGGGTTCGGACCAGCGCCTGGCCGTCAGCTTCTACGGCGATCCACACCGCGCGCAGGACATTCGACAATCCGACCGCGACAACCACCGGCGTTTCTGGACCAAGTATCGCGAATATACCGACGGGGCCGAACGGACCTGTCGGTAATATCGCATTCGTGGCGTTTCAGCTCAGCCGCATCAGCATACCGGCGATGAGGCGCCCGCGTTCGGCGAGGCTTGCCACCTCGATATGCTCGGTCAGCGTATGCAGGCCCTTGCCGCGCACGCCCAGCGAATCGAGCGTCGGGATCCCCATGTAGCCGGTGAAATTGCCGTCCGAGCCACCGCCCGAGCTTGCCCCTGTCAACTCGAAGCCCAGATCACTGGCCAGATCCTTGGCGATCTCGAACATCGCCATGGTGCCGGGCTGATCCGGCTCCCATACCGGGCGCGTGACGCCGCGGGTGATCTCGAAGGACACGCCGTTTTCCTCGCCGGCCAGGGCCATCAGCCGCGCCACCCCGTCATCGAGGTCGCCTTGCGTCTTGGCCATGCTCAGCGCCTCGGCCTCGCAGACCGACGACACGCAGTTGACCCATTGCCCGGCATGGATCACGCCGACGGAAAAGGTGCAGTCGTCGCCGGTCATCGCCTCGATCTCGATGATCTTGCGCGCCATTGCGGCGATTGCGGATTTGCCTTCCGACAGGCGCGCGCCCGCATGGCTGGGCAGACCGTGCGTGCGCAGGTTGAACCGCGCGATCGCGTAGCGCCCGATCACCGCGCCGCCATCGTCGCGCGCGGGTTCCGGCACCAGCACGTACTTGTTGCGCGCCGCCTCCGCCTCGATCAACTCGCGGGTCGAGGGGGTGCCGACCTCCTCGTCGGGGGTGAAAAGCACCGTCACCGGCAGGGGCGTCTGCATCCCCGCCGCGATGAGCTGGCGAATGGCCTCGACGCTGGTGTAGTTGCCGCCCTTCATGTCCATGATGCCGGGGCCATAACAGATATCGCCCTCGCGCTTGAAGGGCAGTTTCTCCAGCGTCCCGACCGGGTGCACCGTGTCCATGTGGCCCACGATCAGGATGCCCGGCTCGCCCTTGTTCGGATGCGGAAAACGGGCGCGCACGCAGCCGCCAAAGCCCATCCGGCCGGGGATGCGCTCGATCTCGGCCATTTGGGCAAGGTCATAGGCGGCAAGATCCATCATCCGGTCGACCGCGGCGGCGTCCCATGTGGGGCTTTCGCATTCGATCCAGGGGCGCAGCCCTGCAAGCATCGCATCGGCATCGAAAGGCAGTTTGAGAGGGTCCATGGTCATGCAGCTCCTATTGGCATGCGGCGCTCGACGATGCGCGCCATGATCGACGCGCCCACCGGCAGGATTTCAGGGTCGAGCATGAAGCCCGGATTGTGCAGCGGCACCGTGCCGCCATGACCGACCCGGCAATAGGAGCCAGGCACCACCTTGAGCATGTCGGCGAAATCCTCGGAGCCGGTTGCGGGTTCTGCCTTGTCCGACACGTTCTCGGCGCCCACGATGTCTGATGCGGCCTCGAGATAGGCATCCGAGAGATCGCTGTCGTTCATCAGCACGTCGAAGATGTTGCGCAGGTCGACCTCGATTTCCACCCCATAGGCGCGCGCCATGCCATCGCAGAGCTCGCGCAGCCGGGTCTCGGCCAGCTCGCAGACCTCGTCCTTGAAATAGCGGATCGTGCCGGCCAGCGTCGCGGTGTCGGGCACCACGTTATAGGCGCTTCCGGCATGGCTTTGGGTCACGGAAAAGACGCAGGCATCGAGCGGTGCGACGTTGCGCGCGACGATGGTCTGGATTTGCGCGACGAGCATCGCGGCGATGACCAGCGGATCGCGCGATTGCTGCGGCATGGCGGCATGGCTGCCCCGGCCCTTGATCCTGATGTCGAAGAACGACGCCCCGGCCATCGCAGGACCCTTGCAGATACCGACCTTGCCGGGCTCGCCATTGGGCCAGTTGTGCATGCCGAACACTTCGTCACAGGGGAACTTGTCGAACAGCCCCTCGGCCAACATGCCGCGCGCCCCGCCGAGCCCCTCTTCGGCGGGCTGGAAGATCAGGACGGCCGTGCCGTCGAAATCCCGCGTTCTGGCCAGGTGCTTGGCCGCACCAAGAAGCATGGTGGTGTGACCGTCATGGCCACAGGCATGCATGACACCCTCGTTCTTCGAGGCATAGGGCAGGTTGCTTTCCTCGTGGATCGGCAGCGCGTCCATGTCGGCGCGCAGCCCGATCCGGCGGTTGCCGCCGCCCTTGCCCTTGATCAGGCCCACGACCCCGGTCTTGGCGATCCCGGTATGGACCTCGTCCACCCCGTATTCGCGCAACTTCTCGGCCACCACCTGTGCGGTGCGCGCCTCGGTAAAGCCGATCTCGGGATGGGCGTGCAGATCCTTGAAGATCCCGGTCAGTTCGTCCTGGCTCTCCGATATGATCGGTAAAACGGGCATGGAATGTCCTTTCCTCCTGGTTGTCCTGTTGTGCGGATGATCTCAAACCTGGGTCGAGGCCGCCGGCGATACGATTCCGGACTCCGGGAACGGTCGGAAATTGGCGAAGTCCCAGTGCCGCCCCGGCGCCGCCGAGATCAACGCCTTGGTATAATCCTCGTGCGGGTCGCCCAGAACCCGGCCTGCGGGCCCGTATTCCACGACCCGGCCATGCTGCATCACCATCACCTCATCGCAGATCTGCGCGGCAACGCCCAGATCGTGGGTGATGAAGAGGATGCCCAGACCCAGCCGCTTCTGCAATTCGGCCAGCAGGTCGAGAACCTGTGCCTGCACGCTGACATCGAGCGCCGAAACCGCCTCGTCGGCGACAAGGATGTCGGGATCGACAGCCAGCGCGCGGGCGATCGCGATGCGCTGACGCTGACCGCCCGAGAACTGGTGCGGGAAGCGATTGACCGCGCTGGCGGGAAGGCCCACGAGTTCGAGCAATTCGCGCGCCCGCTCCTTTGCCTTGGCGCGCGGCACTCCGAAATTCAGCGGACCCTCGATGATCGATTCTCCGATCTCGCGCCGCGGGTTGAGCGAACGCATCGGATCCTGGAACACGATCTGGAATTTCCGCCGCCGCGCCTTGAGATCGGCCGGCTTCATCTGCGCGATATCCTCGTCGCCGACCATGATCTGTCCCGATGTCGGATCGATCAGCCGCATGATGCAGCGCGCCACGGTCGACTTGCCGGACCCGCTTTCGCCCACGATGCCGAGCGTGCGGCCATGCTGCAAGGTGAGGCTGACATCCTGCGCTGCCTTGACTTCGCGGTTCTTGAAGATCAGTCCGTCGCCGCCATAGGTCTTGCACAGGTTCCGGGTGCTGAGCACCACCTTTTCCGCACTGTCCGGGCGCGGCGAGCGCGGCACGTGGCTGGGCACCGACCGCAACAGATCGCGGGTATAGTCGGTCTGCGGATGGCGCAGCAGCTGGTCGAGCGACTGGGTCTCCATCACCTCGCCCAGCTTGAGCACGGTCACGTCCTCGGCGATTTCCGACACCACGCCCATGTCATGGGTGATAAACATCACCGCCGTGCCCTGCTCTTCACGCAATTCGCGGATCAGGGCCAGAATTTGCGCCTGCGTGGTCACGTCGAGAGCGGTGGTCGGCTCGTCCGCGATCAGCAGCTGCGGCCGCATGATCAGCGCCATGGCGATCATGATGCGCTGGCGCTGGCCCCCCGACAGCTGGTGCGGGAAGCTGCGATACATCTTGTCCACATCGGGCAGGTGCACCGCCTCCATCATCTCTTTGGCACGCCGCTTGCGCTGGCCCTGCGACAGGTCGGAGTGGAACTCCAGCACTTCCTCGATCTGCGCCCCCACACGCGCCACCGGGTTGAGCGCCGTCATCGGCTCCTGAAAGATCATCGACATCGCCGTGGCGCGCAGCTTGCGCAGCCGCTGCGGGGACGCGGTCAGCAGCTCCTCGCCCTTCATCCGGATCGACCCGGCGTTCGGCACCAGCGCCTTGGGCAAGAGCCCCATCGTGGCCAGCGCGGTCAGCGATTTTCCCGACCCGCTTTCGCCCACCAGGCACATGGTCTGGCCCGGCTTGATCACCATGTCGAGCCCCTTGACCACCTCCTGCTCGGGGTCGCCGTTGAGCGCGATGCGCAGGTTCTCGATTTCCAGAAGGTTGTCGCTCATCTGTCGATCCCCCGTTTTGCCATGCGCGGATCAAGTGCGTCACGCACCGCGTCGCCCAGAAGGTTGATGGCCAGGATCGCCACCGAAACGACGATCCCGGGCCAGAGCACGATCCCTGGGTTGATCTGGAAATAGATCCGCCCTTCGGCCATGATGTTGCCCCAGCTCGGAGTCTCGGGATTGATGCCCGCGCCGAGAAACGAAAGGATCGCCTCGACCAGGATCGCCGATGCACAGATATAGGTGCCCTGGATGATCAGCGGCGCGATGGTATTGGGCAGGAGATGCCGGCGCATGATCAGGAACGTGGACGAACCCGCGGCGATCGCGGCCTCGACATAAGGTTCCTCGCGGGCCGAAAGCACGACCGAGCGCACCAGCCGCACCACCCGCGGCACCTCGGGGATTGTGATGGCGATCAGGACGGTCCAGATGCCGGCCCCCCAAAGCGACACGATGGCGATGGCCAGCAGGATGTTGGGAATGGCCATGAGACCGTCCACCATCCGCATCAGGATCGAGTCGAGCCAGCGGATATAGCCCGCCAGAAGGCCCAGGATCAGCCCGGAGATCACCGCAAAGACCGCCGCGCCCAGCCCGACAACAAGCGATATGCGCCCGCCATATATGATGCGTGACAGAAGATCGCGACCATATGCATCGGTGCCCAGCCAATTGATCTCGCTCGGCGGCTTGAGCCGCTCGGACGGCGTCAGGCGCACGGGGTCATGCGGGACCACCCACGGCGCGAACAGCGCCGACAGGACGATGAGCGCCAGGACAAGCGAGGCGATGAACACGAACGGGCTCGAGAACACGATCTCGCGCACGCGATGCAGAGGCGAAACCCGCGCTTCCGCAGGAGTTATGACGGTCTGATCTGTCATGAGTATCGAATCCTCGGATCAAGCAGGACATAGGCAATGTCGATCAGCAGGTTGACGACGACATAGACGAGCGAGGCCAGCAGGATCACCGCCTGGATCACCGGATAATCGCGCGCCAGCACCGCATCGACCGTGAGACGCCCAAGACCCGGCAGGTTGAACACGCTCTCGGTCACGACCACGCCCGAGATGATCAGGGCAAAGCCGATCCCGATCACGGTGATGATCGGCACCGAACAGTTGCGCAGCGCATGACGCATGAGAACCAGACGCTCGGGCAGGCCCTTGGCGCGCGCCGTGCGGATGTAATCGTCGCCCAGGATTTCAAGCATCGAGGTCCGCGTGATCCGCGCGATGAGCGCGATATACAAGAGTGTCAGGGTGAAGGTCGGTAGCGCGATGCGATGCAGGAAGGGGCCTATCCCTTCGCCGATGGCGCGGAAGCCCTGGACCGGGAACCAGTTCAACTGCATCGAGAACAGCGAGATCATCAGGTAGCCGATCACGAAGACCGGCACCGAAAAGCCCAGCACCGAAATCATCATCACGAACCGGTCGATCAGCGTGCCGTGTTTCCACGCCGCGATCACGCCCAAAGGCACGGCGATCACCACCGAGAGGATGATCGTGGTCAGCGCAAGGCTGATCGTCGGTTCCATCCGCGCGGCGATCAGGTCGATCACAGGCTTGCCGGAAATCACCGAAGTGCCGAAATCGCCCCGCAGCAGGTCAGCGATCCAGCTGATGAACTGGATATGAATCGGGTCGTTCAGCCCCAGGGCCTCGCGAATCCGCTCAAGCTGTTCCGTCGTCGCGGTGTCGCCCGCGATGATCGCGGCCGGATCGCCCGGCGTCAGCCGCAGCATCAGGAACACGAACAGCGCCACGAACCCCATCACCGGCACGGCGGCAAGGATACGTTGCACGATATAACCGAACATCGGCACTCCCTTTCAGGTTCTCGGCCCTCAGGGCCGCCCGATCAATCAGCAGGTGACCGGGGAACTCTTTCGACATCGGCCCCGCACCCATTGCAGGTGCGAGGCCGGATCTTCACGGATCAGTTCTTGGAGATGTTCCAGAAGAACGGTGCGGGACCGTCGAGAACACCATCAAGGTTGCTCGTCCAGGCCGACGGCACGATATACTCGCCGATCGGGGCATAGACACCCTCTTCATACGCCACTTCCTGGATCTTCGCCGCGTACTCCTGCTGTTCTTCGAGCGAGCCCGCGGTCGCATAGGCCATGCGCAGCTCTTCCAACTCGGGCACTTCGGGCCATCCGAACCAGCCGCCATCCGGACCCTTGCCGTTGACCATGTTGTTGACCAGCGGGTTGAACACGTCCGCGCCAACCCAGTTGGTTGCAAACATGTGCCAGCCGCCTTCATCGACCGGCTCCTGGCTTGCACGACGCCCGACGAGCGTTTGCCAGTCCATTGCCCGCAGGTCCACCTCGAAGCCCACATCACGCATGGCTTGCGCCACCACGACCGGCTGGGTGCGCAGCGTGCCGACATCGGTCGGGTGCATGATCATGATCGGCGTGCCGTCGTAGCCAGCCTCTTCCAGAAGCTCGCGGGCCAGGTCCTGCCCATTGCCCTCGGTCAACGTCTCGGAACCCACATCCGTGGCCAGCGGCGTGTCACAAATGAACATCGCGCCGCAGATGTTGTAGAGATCGGGATTGCCGATCATCGCATCCAGAACGTCCTTCTGATAGATCGACGCGATCGCCGCCTTGCGGATACGCGGGTCATCCATCGGTGCATTGAGTGCGTTGGGGCGTATGATCGTTTGATAGCCCAGCGCGTTGAGGTTGCGCACCTCGACATCGGGGTTCGCTTCGAGGACCGGCAACAGGTCGGACGGCGGGCTTTCCCAATAGTCGATCTCGCCGGCCGTGATGGAGTTGAGCGTGGTCTGGTCATCGGGCATCACCACCCATTCGACCCGGTCCACCTTGACCACCTTGCCACCGGCCGCCCAGCTCGGCTCCTCGTCGCGGGGCACGTAATCCTCGAACTTCTCGTAAACCGCCTTCACACCCGGCTCGAACTCATCATCCACCCACTTGAACGGGCCCGACCCGATCTGTTCGGGAATCGGCTCGGTCGAAGGGGTTTCCGCAATGCTCTTGGGCATGATGAAAGGCACGCTCGATGACGGCTTGGCCAGGCTGTCGATGACAAGGCCAAAGGGCTCTTTCATGTTCATGACAAAGACGTTGTCACCGTCCTGGCCCATGCTCTCGACGAAATCCATCAGCACCTGGCCCATGCCGTCACGCTCGCCCCAGCGGGCGATCGAGGCGGCCACGTCCTCGCCGGTGACGGGGCTGCCGTCATGGAACATGAGTCCATCGCGCAGGGTAAAGCGGTAGGTCAGCCCGTCGTCCGACACCTCCCAGCTATCGACCATCTGCGGCTGCGCTTCCATGTTCTCGTCCAGCGCGAACAGCGTGTCAAACACCATGTAGCCATGGTTGCGGCTCATGTAGGCCGTGGTCATGATCGGGTCGAGCACCCGCAGTGCCGAGTGCTTGACAGCGGTCAATGTCTCGGCAGAGAGCGGGGCGGCGGCCATCGTGGCGGCGGCAAGCACCGCGGCGCTCAGCGCCGAACGGCGCAGGCCCGTGCCGATGCGGCCCGACATTCGTTTCAGATCAAGTGGTAGGGTCATGTTCATCTCCCGTTGGTTGGTGTTGTGCGTCGGGTTTGGTGGCCCTTTTGTGACGCGGTTGGTTGCTCGGATCGCGGCACCGCGCATTCCGCGCGGGGCCGAATTTCGCGGTATCAGCTCCGGCTTGGCTCGATCACTCCCTCGGCTTGCGTCGCGCTGCGAGGCGCGAAGGCGGCCCCCAGCGGTTCGAGCCGCATTCCCGGCGCCAACCGCGTGAACGGCAGGCTTGCCGGGCTGATCGGCATCGGACCGGGTGCGACACAGGTCAGGATCGTTTCCGCGATGGTATCGAAATCCGCCCGGAAATGCACTGAACTCTTGTTGACGAGGATCGGCTCTTCGGTGGGTTCGATGCCGACGAACCGATACATTTGCTGATCGGCCATCTGCGCCTTGTGGCTGGTCACGACCACCCGCACATTACCGATGCGCAGACAGGCCGACGGCCCCATGTCGAGCGGGGCGCCCCCGTAGAACGGCCCCGAGGCCACCAGATGACCGTCCGAAAGCGTTTCGACCACGAACCGCCCCTCGAAGGGCGCGTCACCCGGGATGTTCGAGAACCCGCCCAGCGCGATCTCGATCTCGGCGCCCTCACCCGCCGAATGGGCGGCGGCCGCGGCCCCGGGGTCGACCATGTTGCCCAGCGCGCCGCGCGCCTTGTTGCGCACCATCGCCGCCAACATGCCGGTGGTGTTCGAATCGCCCCCGGCGCCGGGGTTGTCCTGCGTGTCGGCGATCACCACGGGCCGGTTGGCGGTTGCCGCGATGCGCATCGCCTCCTGCACGCCCTCGTCCGGGTCATAGCTGCGACCGGCAAAGGCATCCTCGGCTGACAGGACCGCGGCTTCGATCCGATCCGCGGCGGCGTCCGCCGCGCCCTGGCTCTCAGCGTAGCAGATCACCGTCGGCCCGCAGCCCGGAAAATCCGCCGCCGGAAAGCCGAAAAAGAACGAAGTGCTGCTGACCTCGCCGCCCTCGCAATCGGCCACCAGGTCATAAATGCCCTTCGCCGGCTCCATCCGGGTGCTCTGCCATGCGATCGGGACAAGGAAGGGCACACACCGGAACGCCTTGGCGAAAGGTGCGCCGCGACTCATCAGCCGGTCAAGCTGTTCCGCCGCGCGACGCCCGGTCTCGCCCATATCGACATGCGGATAGGTGCGAAAGCCCACCAGGACGTCGGCCGCGCCGACCATCTCGGCCGTGATGTTGCCATGCAGATCGAGCGCGCAGGCAATCGGCACATCCGGTCCCACCACGGCGCGCACCCGCGCGATGAGTGCACCCTCGCCATCATCGACATGCTCGGCCACCATCGCGCCATGCAGGTCGAGAAACACACCATCCAGCGGCCCCGCCGCCGCGATGCCCTCCACGATCTCGTCGGAAATACGGTCATAGGCGTCGCGCGTCACATGCGCCGAAGGGATCGCCCCGGCCCAAAGCACCGGCACCATGTCCCAGCCCGCGCCCTCGCCATGCTGCACCGCGCCGCCGATCCCGAGATTGATCCCGCGCCCCCGGCGCAGAACGTCATCGCCACGCGCCATGGGCATATAGCCTCCGCCCTGCAAGAAATCCTCATGCGCCGCCTTTGTCGGGGCGAATGTGTTCGTCTCATGCAAGAAACCTGCAAGCGCAACTTTGCGCATATGTCGTTCGTCCCTGTTCTTGTTCCCCGACCGTTGATCCAGCAATCCAGCGTTGACCCTACGTCAGCGAGCCTTCTGTATTGCATAGTGATACGGCTGCATTGTATGACTATCGTAAAGTTGTGAATCGGCCCCTGTCAACGGCCAAACATGAATGGGACGTCACGTTGCCCCGAAACACGACCCGCGCCGAACCCGGATTGCGCGGCCTGACCGAAAGCGATCGCTCAGGCCCGCTTTTTGTGCGCTCGCTGGAAAAGGCCATGCAGGTGCTGTCGGCCTTTCATCATGCCGACAGCCCCCTGTCATTGTCCGAGATCGCCGAACAGGCGGGTGTCGATCGCAGCACGGCACAACGGATGGTGCACACCCTGCGCGCCATGGGTTATATCGGTCGCGCTGCGGATGGGCACGGCTTTGTCCCTGGGATACGGTTGCTCGACCATACGCTTGATTACCTACGGCTTGACCCGCTGGTACGCCGCGCGACGCCGATCCTCCAGGAACTGCGCAAGGAGGTGCGCGAGCGGGTCGACCTGTCGCTTTTCGACGATCTGCGCGTGGTCTATGCCGTGCGCCTTCAAAGCAAGCGCCAGACCTTCTACACCACACTTGTCGGCCACAGCGTGCCCAGCTTTTGCAGCTCCGGCGGCTGGGCGATTCTCTCGCGTCTGCCGAATGACAGGGTGCGCGACATCCTCGACCGCTCCGACCGCCGCCCCTTCACCCCCCATACCGTCACCGAAATCCCCGAGATACTCGAAAAGATCGCCGAAACCAGCGCCAACGGTTACGCGCTCACCCTCAACCAGATCCTGCTTGGCGAAATCGCGGCCGGCTTTCCGGTGCTCGACGCGAGCGGTGATCCGGTCGGAGCAATCCACGTGGCAGGATCACTCGCCGAGTGGACGCCCGAGGATTTCGTCAATCGCAACATCCCGCTCGCGCTCGAAGCAGCGCGCGCCATCAGCCAATATTGAGCGAGGTTCCATGACCCAGTTTGCCCTGCCCGGCCTTTCCGCCCCCGCGAGCATCCGCATCGACCGCTGGGGCCTGCCGCATATCCGCGCCGAAAACCCGCGCGATGCCTTTTTCGTGCAGGGTTTCAATGCCGCGCGCGACCGGCTCTGGCAGATCGACCTGTGGCGCAAGCGGGGCCTTGGCCTGCTGGCTGCGGATTTCGGCCCCGGCTACCTGATGCAGGACCGTGCCGCGCGGCTCCTGCTTTATCGCGGCGACATGGCGCCGGAATGGGCGGCCTATGGCCCCGACGCCGAGGAAATCTGCACCGCCTTCGCAAAGGGCATCAACGCGGGCGTCGATCTGGTGCTGGCCGGCCGCCTGCCCCTGCCCCCCGAGTTTGCCGAACTGGGCACGAAGCCCGCCCATTGGACGCCCGAGGACGTGGTGCGCATCCGCACCCATTGCCTAGCACGCAATGCCACGTCCGAACTGGCCCGCCAAAAGGTGCAGGCGCTCGCCTCGCCCGAGGTCGATCTCCTGCGCATGCCGCTTTCACCACCGGTGCCGGACGGGGAATGGGCCACGATGGACGGCACGCCCCTGCCCGACGATGCGCTCACCACCTATCTTCTGGCCACGGCACCCGTGACGTTCAGCGCCGAACGCCTCGCCGCCACGCTGGACGAGGCGCCGCTCTGGTCGGCGCTCGATCCGGCGCTCAACGTGCTGCGCCACGACACCCCGCCCGAGGGATCGAACAACTGGGCTCTCGCGCCCGCGCAAACGGCCACAGGGCGCGCGATCATGGCCAGCGACCCGCACCGCGCCCATGCCGCGCCCTCGCTGCGCTACATGGTGCATCTGAGCGCGCCGGGGCTCGACGTGATCGGCGCGGGAGAGCCTTCGTCGCCCGGCATCATGGCCGGTCACAACGGCACCGCCGCCTTCAGCCTGACGATCTTTTGCGCCGATCAGGAGGATCTCATGATCCACGAAACCCTGCCCGGCGCGCCGCACAGCTATCGCCTTGGCACGGGCAGCGAGGAGATGACCCGCATCGACGAGGTGTTCGCCGTCAAGGGCGCGCCCGATCAGACCCTGCCGCTCTACTTCACCCGCCACGGCCCAGTGCTCTGGCAGGACGAGGGGCGCAACCTTGCCCTGTCGCTGCGCACCGTTTTCACCGATCCGGGCACCGCGCCCTACATGGCCAGCCTCAAATCCATGCGCGCCACCACGATGAGCGATTTTCGCAAGGCGCTGCACAGCTGGGGGGCGCCCTCGGTCAACATGGTCTATGCCGACACCTCCGGCGATATCTGCTGGCAGGCGGCGGCCTATGTGCCACGCCGCAATGGCTGGCGCGGGCTGGCCCCGGTGCCCGGCGATGGCCGCTTTGAATGGCAGGGCTACATCACCGCCGCCGAGTTGCCCGCGACGGTCAACCCCGCCGATGGCGTGGTCTGGTCCGCCAACGAGATGAACGTGCCCGACGGCTGGGACCACGCCGCGCAGCCGGTGGGCCATGAATGGCTCGAAGACGGGCGCGCCGAACGGATCTCGCAAGAGCTGCGCTCGGGGAAGGCCCGTGGCATCGCCGACAACTGCGCCCTGCAAACCGACACCTTTTCGGGATATACCGCACGCCTTGTGAAACAGGTTCCCATGCAGGCCCCGGAAGAGGCCCGCGCGCTGCTCGCGGGCTGGAACGGTCATGCCGATGCCGACAGCCCCGCCGCCCTTCTGGCGGAGATGTGGCTCTCGAGCCACCTGCGCCCGGCACTTCTGGCCCGCGTCGCGCCCGACACCGATCTTCGTAAATGGTTCGGCGCGGGCTCCGTCGCCACCGTGGTCCGCATGTTGGAGGGTCGCCACCCCGGCCTCGCCCGTGCCGCCGGCCTCGATGATGACGCAACCCGCGACGCGTTCCTCGCCGAAACCCTCGCCGCCGCGTGGGCGGATGCCGTGGCGCGCTTTGGCACGGACCCAGCCGAATGGCATTGGGGCGATTTGCACAAGGGCTGGTTCGGCCACGCGCTGACCCCGCTGGGCCAGTCCCGCGATGTCGGCCCGCTCTCCAAGGGCGGTAGTTCCAGCACGGTGATGATGGCCCATTACGAGGCCAGTGATTACCGCGTGCGCATCGGGGCCTCGGTGCGCATGGTGGTCGATGTCGGGGAATGGGACAACAGCGTCTGGATCAACGCCCCGGGCCAGTCGGGCCTGCCAGGCACGCCCCATTACGACGATCTCGCCCCGCTCTGGGCCAGGGGGGACTATGTGCCGATGTGCTATTCCGACACGGCGGTCGAGGCCGCAACGGTCACGCGGATCGACCTCTTGCCCGGCTGAGATGCCCCGCCCCGGGCTTGTGCCGCGGCGGGTGTTTCCGATCAAACGCGACCCGGACTAGTTCCCCAATATCCCGGGCAGGCGCAGCCCGTGTTCCTTCGCGCAATCGATCGCATCCTCGTATCCCGCATCGGCGTGGCGCCACACGCCCGAGGCCGGATCGTTCCACAGCACCCGCTCCAGCCGCGTCGCGGCCTCCGGTGTGCCATCGGCCACGATGACCATGCCCGCGTGCTGCGAGAACCCCATGCCTACGCCGCCGCCGTGATGCAGGCTCACCCATGTCGCCCCCGACGCGGTGTTCATGAGCGCGTTCAGAAGCGGCCAGTCACTGACCGCGTCAGAACCATCCTTCATCGCCTCGGTCTCGCGGTTGGGGCTGGCAACCGATCCGCTGTCGAGGTGGTCGCGCCCGATCACGATGGGCGCCTTCAATTCGCCGCTGGCCACCATCTCGTTGAACCTGAGCCCCGCCCGGTGCCGGTCGCCCAGCCCAATCCAGCAGATCCGCGCCGGAAGCCCCTGAAACGAAATCCGGTCGCGCGCCATGTCGAGCCATTGATGCAGATGCGCGTTCTCGGGGAACAACTCCTTCATCGCCTGGTCGGTCTTGTAGATATCCTGCGGGTCGCCCGACAACGCACACCACCGGAACGGCCCGACGCCACGGCAAAAGAGCGGCCGGATATAGGCCGGAACGAAGCCCGGAAAAGCAAAGGCGTTCTCAAGCCCCTCGTCCTTGGCCACTTGTCGGATGTTGTTGCCGTAATCCAGCGTCGGCACACCATCGTTCCAGAAATCGACCATCGCCGCGACATGCACCTTCATGCTGGCCCGCGCGGCTTTTTCCACCGCCTTGGGATCGCTCTCGCGCTTGTCGCGCCACTCGGCCATGCTCCAGCCCTGCGGCAGGTAGCCGTTGACCGGATCATGCGCGCTGGTCTGGTCGGTCACGATGTCAGGACGCACACCGCGGCGGTAAATCTCGGAAAAGATATCGGCGGCATTGCCCAGAAGGCCCACCGACTTGGCCTCGCCCGCCTTGGTCCAGCGCTCGATCATCTCCAGCGCCTCGTCCAGGCTCTGGGCCTTTTCATCAAGATATTTCGTGCGCAGGCGAAAGTCGATGCTATCGGGGTTGCACTCCACCGCAAGGCAACAGGCCCCGGCGAAAACAGCGGCCAGCGGCTGCGCGCCGCCCATCCCGCCAAGCCCCCCGGTCAGGATCCAGCGCCCCTTGAGGTCGCCGCCGTAATGCTGCCGCCCGGCCTCGGCGAATGTCTCGTATGTGCCCTGAACGATGCCCTGGGTGCCGATATAGATCCACGACCCGGCGGTCATCTGGCCATACATCATCAGCCCCTTGCGATCGAGCTCGCTGAAATGTTCCCAGTTGGCCCAATGCGGCACAATGTTGGAATTGGCGATCAACACGCGCGGCGCATCCGCATGGGTCTTGACGATCGCCACCGGCTTGCCCGATTGCACCACCAGCGTTTCGTCGGCCTCCAGATCCTTCAACCCCGCGACGATCCGGTCGAAATCCTCCCATGTGCGCGCCGCCCGCCCGATGCCGCCATAAACGACAAGCTCATGCGGGTTCTCGGCCACGTCCGGGTGCAGGTTGTTCATCAGCATCCGCATCGGCGCCTCGGTGAGCCAGCTCTTGGCGGTGATGTCGGGGCCGGTGGGCGGATATACGTCGCGCAGGTTATGGCGGGGGTTGATCATGCGGGCCTCCTCTGGATGACGGCGGATCGGTACAACCATTGACAAATGTCGGCGGAGCGGGATTCGCCACCGCCATTTTATGTCTACAATTAGCTATTATGTATGCACATAATATGTCAACCCGAAGCTCCCCTTGAAAACGGCGCGATCGCCCCGGCCATCGGGCCACGACCCCGTGCGTTACTCCCGCCCGGTTTCCCTCGGCCGGTCCCGGCCCTAGAGTGGTCACACGACCGATCACGCGAGGGGACAGGCATGGACGACAAGATCGTGATTCTCACCGGCGCCGGCATCTCGGCCGAAAGCGGGCTTGGCACTTTCCGCGACGAAGATGGGCTGTGGACACGCTATGACCTCGAAGAGGTGGCCACGCCACAGGGCTTTGCCCGCAACCCCGATTTCGTGCATGACTTCTACAACGCACGCCGGGCCAATTGCGCGGGTGCCGAGCCCAATGCCGCCCATGCCGCCCTGGCCCGGCTCGAACGCGAGTACCCCGGCGAGGTGGTGATCGTCACCCAGAATGTCGACGACCTGCATGAACGCGCTGGGGCGGCCCGCGTGATCCACATGCATGGTGCGCTCTGCGGGGCGCTCTGCGCCGCCTGCAGCCATCGCTGGCCCGCCCCGCCCGCGATGCAAACCGCCGATCCCTGCCCCGCCTGCGCCGCCCCGGCCACGCGCCCCGACGTCGTATGGTTCGGCGAGATCCCCTATCACATGGATGCGATCATGGGCCATCTCGCCTCCTGCTCCCGCTTCGCCGCCATCGGCACCAGCGGCGAGGTCTACCCGGCGGCCAGTTTCGTGCAACTGGCCACCGAGACCGGCGCGCATACGGTCGAGTTGAACCTCGAACCCTCCTCGGTCGTGTCGACCTTCGCCGAGACACGTTACGGCCCGGCCACGAAGGTGGTGCCCGGTTGGGTCAGTGACATCCTGGCCCCGGTATAGAAGAGGGGCGCCCCCGTTTCCCGGGACGCCCCTCTCGAACAGTCAAACCGATTCGACCAATCAATCGCCGTGCTTGTGCTCCATCTGGCCATGCGTCGGCTTGCGCTCGAGATCCACGGGCACTTCGATCTGCACCTCTCCGGCCTTCTCGAACACCAGCGTGAGCGGGATGATGTCATCCTGCTCCAGCGGTTCGCGAAGCCCGAGGAACATCACGTGATTGCCGCCACGCTTCATCTCGATCATACCATCACCGGGCAGCGCAAACCCCTCCTCGACATGGATCATCCGCATCACCCCGTTTTCATCTTCGCGATGGGTGTGCAATTCGACCTTGTCGGCCACATCCGACCGGGCATCGACCAGATGATCGTCGGAACCGCCGTCATTATGGATGACCATGAAGGCCGCGCCCGAACTCGACATCATCGACGATGCACGGGCGTAGGCGTCATGCACCTCGATTCCATCCGCAAAGGCAGGCAGGGCACTCAGGCTAAGAACGGCGGCGGAAACGGCCCCCAGCATACGGGTCTTGAAAGACATGGCGTCTCTCCTTCTTGTCTCGAAAATTCCAATGGGTTTCTGTCAGTGACGCCAGGCGCGTCACAGCGCATCCGCGGGCGGCCCACGAGCCCGCGCCACGGGTCCGACCGACGAGATCGCCCGCGCGGCGCCGTCCGGGCGCAGCCTGATACCCTTTCCCACGGGTCGCGCCACCACCTGCGGCATGGTCCCGGCCAGGGCGAAATGCGACAGCGCGCAGTCGGGACAGATATGGGACGGGCCGACCGGCTGGCCATTCCCGTCCACCAGCACGGTGACCGGCCCCGTGCCCGTGCACAGAACGAGATGCCCGGCGACATCGGACATGCCGCGGGCAACCGCCATGCTCTGGCCCGTCAGCGCCAGGATCGCGGCCAGCATCAGTCCGAGAAATGGGCGGAACCTTCGTTTCATGACTTCAGGTTATAAGTCATGTGCCCACCCTTCAAAAGAGACGATCCGCCACGGGCCGTGGGGCATGTGGGCGGAACGGCCCGGGGCAGTCGACAGTGCCACGAAAAAGGCCCTGCCGGTCAGGCAGGGCCGCGACTCACTGTCCCTGGACTTGGAATCAGGCCGTTGCCAGCGCCTTGATGACTTCCTTCTTCACCTTGAGCGCGTTGGCCGAAAGTTCGTCATCCTTGGCCTTGACGAGATAGGCGTCGAGCCCGCCGCGATGGTCGACCGAGCGCAGCGCGGCGGCCGAAATACGCAGCTTGATGCCGCGGCTAAGCGCTTCCGAACGCAGGGTCACGTCGTTCAGGTTCGGCAGGAAACGCCGCCTGGTCTTGTTGTTGGCGTGGCTGACATTGTTGCCAGTCATCGGGCCTTTACCGGTCAGTTCGCAGACACGCGACATGGGTTCATCCTCATCTTGTCTCGGGGCCGAGGCGAGAGCCCCGACAATACAAACGGGCGCCGACCACGCAGCGCCCCGAAATCCGTTCGCGGTCTTTAGGCGGAATCGGTGGATGCGTCAAGCGGGTTTCAGAACGCCACCATGTCCCCACCCTTGAGATCCAGCATAGCCCGCGCCTCGTCGGGCGAGGCAATGTCCAGCCCCATCCCCTCGACGATGCCGCGCGCGATGCGCACCTGCTCGGCATTCGATCGCGCCAGGACGCCCGGACCGGCCCAGAGCGAATCCTCAAGCCCCACGCGCAGGTTGCCCCCCATCGCCACCGCCAGCGCGGCCACCCTCATCTGGTTCTTGCCGGCCCCCAGAACCGACCATTGATACTGATCCCCGAAAAGCCGGTCGGCGGTGCGCTTCATGTGGATCACGTCCTCTTCATGCCCGCCGATGCCGCCAAGGATGCCGAACACCGACTGCACGAAGAGCGGCGGCTTGACGAGCCCCCGGTCGAGGAAATGTGCAAGATTGTAGAGATGCGCGATATCGTAGCATTCGAACTCGAACCGCGTGCCCCGGTCCGAGAGCGTGCGCAGCACGTATTCGATCTCCTGGAACGAGTTGCGGAACACCAGGTCACGGCTGTTTTCCAGGTGCTCACGCTCCCAGTCATGCTCGAACTCGGTGAATCGCTCGAGCATCGGGTAGAGCCCGAAATTGATCGACCCCATGTTGAGCGAGGCCACCTCCGGCGCGAACACCTCGGCCGGCCGCACCCGTTCCTCGACGCGCATGAAGGGCGAACCGCCGGTGGTGATGTTGATCACCGCGTCGCTGCGCTGCTTGATGACCTTCAGGAAGGGCTCGAACGCCTCGGGGGTCTGGTCGGGCTTGCCGGTTTTCGGATCGCGAGCGTGCAGGTGCACCACCGCGGCACCGGCCTCGGCCGCCCCGACGGCCGCTTCGGTGATCTCTTCGGGCGTGACCGGAAGGTGCGGCGACATGCTCGGCGTGTGAATCGCGCCTGTGACGGCGCATGTGATGATGATCTTGCGGGCCATGTTGAGTCCTCCCTTGCTGACCACGATGATGCCCGGATGCCGGCCAAAGGCAATCCCCGGCTTATGGGTTTTCAACCGGCGCGTGGCCCGCTACATCCGCGCCATGACTGTCACCTTCCGCACCATGACCAAGGCCGACCTCGCCGCCGCAGCCGCGCTCTGGCATGAGGGCTGGCATGACGGTCACACCGCGATCTGCCCGCCCGCACTCACCCGGCTGCGCACCGAGGCCAGTTTTCGCGACCGGCTTTCGTGCGACATGGCAAACGCTCGCGTGGCGCTGCGCGCGGATCGCGTGGCGGGATTTCATATCCTCAAGGACAACGAGCTCTACCAGTTCTTCGTCGCCCCCGGCGAACGCGGCTCCGGCCTTGCCCGGCTGCTCATGCAGGACGCGGAAACCGCCCTGCGCATGGCGAGCCATGACCGCGCCTGGCTGGCCTGCACTGTCGGCAATGCCCGCGCCGCGCGCTTTTACGAAAAGACGGGCTGGACGCGCATGGCGACCGAACGGATGGAATTCGAGACCGCCACCGGCCCCTTCGCGCTCGATGCCTGGCGCTACGAAAAGGCGCTTTAGATTCCTATTCCGCCGCCTCGCCCAGAAAGCCGCCCGATTGGCGCGCCCAGAACCGGGCATAAAGCCCCTCCTTGGCCAGAAGATCCTCGTGGCGGCCCTCTTCCACGATCCGGCCTTCGTCCAGAACCACGATCCGGTCCATATGCGCGATGGTCGAAAGCCGGTGCGCGATGGCGATCACCGTCTTGCCCTCCATCATGCCGTAAAGCGTCTGCTGGATCGCCGCCTCGACCTCGCTGTCAAGCGCGCTCGTGGCCTCGTCGAGCAGCAGGATCGGCGCATCCTTGAGGATCACCCGCGCCAGCGTGATCCTCTGGCGCTGCCCGCCCGAAAGCTTCACCCCGCGCTCGCCCACATGCGCGTCATAGCCGCGCCGCCCCAGCGCATCCTCCAAATCCACGATAAACTCATGCGCCTCGGCCTGGCGGGCTGCAGCCACGATCTCTTCCTCGGTGGCCTCGGGGCGGCCATAGCGGATATTGTCGCGCACCGAGCGGTGCAACAGGCTGCTGTCCTGCTGAACCATGCCGATCTGCGCACGCAGGCTGTCCTGCGTCACCGTGCGCAGATCCTGCCCGTCGATGCGGATCGCCCCCGCCTCGACATCGTAGAACCGCAGCAAGAGCTTCACCAGCGTGGACTTGCCCGCGCCCGACCGCCCAACAAGCCCCACCTTCTCGCCCGGGGCCACCGTCAGGCTCACATGGTCGAGCCCACCCATGCCGCGCCCGTAATGATGGCTCACCCCGTCAATCTCGATTCGCCCTTCGGTGAGGCGCAAGGGCTGCGCATCGGGCGCATCGACAAGGTCGATGGGCTGGGCGATGGTCTCCATCCCCTCGGCCACCACGCCAAGCTGGCGAAAGAACGTGGTCAGCGCCCACATGATCCAGCCGGTCATCGCGTTGAGCCTGAGCGTCAGCGCCGCGGCAACCGCCACCACGCCCACGCTCGCCTCGCCCGTCATCCAAAGCGCGATGGCCCAGCCGACCACGCCCACGATCAGCACGCCGTTCAGGAAGACAAGCCCCACATCCATGATCGTGTAGATCCGCATCTCGGCCTGGAAGGTGCGACGCGCGTGTTCGATCGCCTCGCGGGCATACTCCATCTCGCCATGGGTATGAGCGAACATCTTGACCGAGTGGATGTTGGTATAGGCATCGACCACCCGGCCCGTCACCGCGCTTCTCGCATCCGAGGCACGCTTCGACGCGGGGCCTACGCGCCGCACGGTCCAGCGCATCAACACCCCATAGGCCAGAAGCCAGATCACAAGCGGGATCGCCAGGCGCGGATCCGCCTGCCCCATCAGGATCAACGCCCCCGCCACATAGGCCAACGCATAGGTCAGCGCATCGAAGATCTGGAACACCGCCTCGCCCGCGGCGGGGGGCGTCTGCATGATGCGGTTCGCGATGCGTCCCGCGAAATCGTTCTCGAACCAGCCCACTGACTGGCGCATCACGTGGCCATGCGCACGAAACCGGATCAGCGTGCCGAAATTCGGCATGATCGCGTTGTTCAAGAGCAGTACATCCAGCCCCTGGATGGCCGGGCGCAGCACCAGGATGAACAGCGCCAGCGCGATCAACGTCGTGCCATGCGCCTCCCAGACCGCCGCCGGATCACCCGTGAGCGCATCGACGATCCAGCCCATCGCATGAATGAGCCCGATCTCGACCACCGCAACCACGACGGACAACAGGCCCGTGACCCAGAACACCCGTCTGAAAGGCCGTGCATATCGCGCCATGAACGGGGCAAGTCGGCGCGGCGGCGTGTCCTCGCGCGGATGGTTGCAATAGGGATCGACCAGGTTTTCAAAGAAGCGGAACATTCCAACCCTCCTGCAAGGCGCGGTTGCCAGCATGATGTGCCGCACCCGGCCACCCGCCTGACGTCAGGGCGATTTGAGTATTTTTCCCAAGAAAGAGCACCATGGGCGCCAATCCGGGGAGTGGTCACATCGCCGCGGCGCCGTCGGTGAACTGCAGCCGCGCCAGCCGCGCATAAAGCCCGTCCTCCGAGACCAACTCCTCGTGGCATCCGACCGAAACGATCCGGCCCGCCTCCATCACCACGATACGGTCGGCCTTTTTCACCGTCGCCAGGCGATGCGCCACCACGATCGTTGTGCGGCCCTCGGAGAGGGTATCCACCGCCTCCTGCACCGCGCGTTCGCTTTCCGCGTCAAGAGCGCTCGTCGCCTCGTCGAGGAGCAACACCGGCGCGTCGCGCAGGATCGCCCGGGCGATGGCGATGCGTTGTTTCTGTCCGCCCGACAAGAGCACGCCACGCTCGCCCAGCGGGCTGTCATACCCCTGCGGCAGTGCTGCGATGAACTCGTGTGCGGCGGCGGAGCGGGCGGCGGCCTCGACCTCCGCATCGCTCGCATCCTCGCGGCCAAACCGGATATTGTCGCGCGCCGAGGCGGCAAAGATCACCGGGTCCTGCGGCACCAGCGCGATTTCCTGCCGGAAATCGGCCCGTGCCAGCGTCTTGAGATCCTGCCCGTCGAGCAGCACCCGCCCCGCTTGCGGATCATAGAATCGCTGGATCATCTGGATGATCGTCGTCTTGCCCGCCCCCGACGGGCCGACAAAGGCGACCGTCTCGCCCGGCGCGATCACCAGATCGACATCGTGTAGCGCCGCAATGTCGGGTCGCGACGGATAGGAAAACCGCACGCGCTCGAACGCGATCTCGCCGCGCACCGGACGCGCCAGCGGCACCGGCGTCTCCGGGTCGCGCACCGCGTCCTCGGCTTCCAGAAGCTCGACCAGGCGCTCGGTCGCCCCCGCCGCGCGCTGCAACTCGCCCCAGATCTCGCTGAGTGCGGCGACCGCCCCCGCGACCATCACGGCGTAGATCACGAACTGCACCAGCGCGCCTGTGCTCATCACCCCGCCGCGCACGTCGCGCGCACCGATCCAGAGCACACCGACCACGCCGGCAAAAACCAGGAACATCACCAGCACGGTCATCACCGCACGCACGGTGATCCGTCGCCGCGCCGCGTCGTAACTCTTCTCGGTGATATCGGCAAAACCCGCACGACTGGCCGCCTCGTGGGTAAAGGCCTGCACCGCCTGCACCGCGCCCAGCGTCTCGCTCGCGTTGCCCGAGCTGGCCGCGATCCAGTCCTGGTTTTCACGGCTCAGCCGGCGCAGCTTGCGACCCATGGTCAGGATCGGCACGATCACCAGCGGCACAATGAGCAGGACCAGGCCGGTCAGCTTGGCCGAGGTGATGAGCATCAGCACAAGGCCACCCGTGAAAATCAGCAGATTGCGCAGCGCGATCGACACCGACGAGCCGATCACCGACAGGATCAGCGTGGTGTCGGTGGTGATGCGGCTCAGAACCTCGCCGGTCATGACGGTCTCGTAGAAACCGGGGCTCAGCCCGACCACCCGGTCGAACACCGCCTTGCGAATATCGGCCACCACCCGCTCGCCCAGCCGTGACACCAGCGCATAGCGCAGCCCCGTGCCCAGCGCCAGAAGCCCCGCGATCAGGATCGCCGCGCCGAAATACATGTCGAGCAGCGCGTCATTCTCGGTGCCGAAATTGTCCACCACCCGGCGCACCGCCATCGGCAGCGCAAGCGACAGCCCCGCGGTCAGCATGAGCGCCAGACCAGCCAGTCCGACCAGCCCGCGATAGGGCGCCATGAACGGAGCCAGCCGCTTGAGCGCGCCCACACGTTTCGATTTGTCGCGTTCCGCCTCGCTCACTGGCGGCGTGGCTGCCCTCGCCATGCGTGGCTCCCGTTTCCCGTTACACGTTCCGGGCTTCATGGCGGTGCCCGCGCATGGGGTCAAGCCGCGATCTGCCGCAGAATGGCCGGAAACTTGTCGGAATAACTGGAGCGGGTAGACGGAATCGAACCGACATAGCCTGCTTGGAAGGCAGGGGCTTTACCATTAAGCTATACCCGCTCAGGTTCCCGGTGCTTAGGACAAGCCCGCGCGCCGGTCAAGGGGCTAGATCGGCTTCAACAGGCGGCGATCACGATCACCTCGACCCTGAATTTCGGCAAGGCGAGCTTTGCCTCGCCGCACGCCCGCGCGGGCGCGTGACCCTCGGGCACCCAGGCGTCCCAGACCTCGTTCATCTCGGCAAAGTCATCCATATCGGCCAGCCAGATCACCGCCTGCAGGATGTTCTCGACGCTCGATCCCGCCTCTTCCAGCAGGGCTGCAACCTTGTCGAGGCAATCGCGCGTCTGCTCGGCCACGGTGTCGCCTTCGCCAACCTGCCCGGCGAGGTAGACAACCCCGTTATGCTTGACGATCTGGCTCATCCTTTGGTTCACATGGCTGCGTTCGATCATGATATTTCCTTTCCCGCCTGGGCTGAATGTTCCGCCTTACCAAGCACTTTGACACGGGCTTTGCAACGCTCCCGTCGCGATTTTCCCGCGACACCAATCCATCTTGACCGCGGGCCATGGCAGGGGCATGCAGTGATCATGACGATCATCTACAAAATCTTTCGCGACAGCGAGTTCCAGACCCTGCTGACCGACGGCCGCACCGACGGTGCACCGGTCGATCTCCACGACGGGTATATTCACTTCTCCACCGGCGAACAGCTGCGCGAGACGGCGGCAAAACATTTCAAGGGCGAGGATGGGCTGCACCTGCTGGCCCTTGACGCAGACAGCCTTGGCGATGCGCTCAGGTGGGAACCGTCGCGCGGCGGCGCGCTTTTCCCGCATCTCTACCGCGCATTGCACCTCGATGACCTCATCTGGCACAAACCCCTGCCGCTCACGGACGGCGCGCATGACTTCACCGGCCTCCTATGACCCCGCTTGAACGCCTCGGCCTCGGCCTGCTGCACCGGATCGATCCCGAAACCGCCCACGGGCTGGCCATCCGCGCCCTGCGCGCGGGCCTCGCGCCACAGCCCGGCGCTTTTACGACCCCGCGCCTGCGCACCACGCTGGCCGGGCTGGACCTGCCCAACCCGGTCGGGCTGGCCGCGGGCTTCGACAAGAACGCCACCGCGCTTGACCCGCTGGCCCGCGCGGGCTTCGGCTTTGTCGAGGTCGGCGCCGTCACCCCGCGCCCGCAACCAGGCAACCCGCGCCCGCGCCTCTTTCGCCTGTCGCAGGACCGCGCCGCGATCAACCGGTTCGGTTTCAACAATGACGGGATGGAGGCCATCGCCCCCCGCCTCGCCGCGCGAGGCAAGGATGGCGTCCTCGGGCTCAACCTCGGTGCGAACAAGGACAGCCCGGACCGGGCCGAGGATTTCGCCCGCGTGCTGGCCCGCTGCGGCCCGTTCATCGACTTTGCAACCGTCAACGTCTCCTCGCCCAACACCGAGAAGCTGCGCGATCTTCAGGGGGCGGCGGCGCTGCGCGAATTGCTCGCCCGGGTGATCGAGACGCGCAACTGGCTCAAACGCCCGATCCCGGTCTTTCTCAAGATCGCGCCCGATCTCACCGACACCGAACTGGCCGATCTTGCCGGGGTGGCGATGGACATGGGCGTCGATGCGATCATCGCCACCAACACCACGCTTGCGCGCGACGGGCTGACCTCGCCCCATCGCGGCGAGACGGGCGGCCTCTCCGGCGCGCCGCTCTTCGAGAAATCCACCCGCGTACTGGCCCGGCTTTACGATCTGACCGGCGGCGACATGCCGCTTGTCGGGGTCGGCGGCATCGGATCGGCCGAGGACGCCTATGCCAAGATCCGCGCCGGTGCCACCGCCGTGCAGCTTTACACCGCGATGATCTATCAGGGCCTGTCGCTTGGCGCCGACATCGCGCGCGGCCTTGATGTGCTGCTGGAACGTGACGGCTTTGCCAACGTGTCGCAAGCAGTCGGCATTTCCACGAAGGATTGGTTATGATTCTCACCATCTGGCACAACCCGCGCTGCACCAAGTCCCGCCAGACGCTGGCGCTACTCGAAGAGCACGGCCATACACCACATGTGCGCCGCTATCTCGACGATCCGCCCTCCGAAGCCGAGCTGCGCGCCTCAGCAAAGGCTCTCGGCGTCCGGCCCGTCGAAATGATGCGCGTGAAGGAACCGGAATTCAAAGCCGAGGGCCTGACCAAGGATAGCCACGATGACGCGCTCTTCGCCGCCATGGCGCGGATCCCGAAACTCATCGAACGGCCCATCGTCCTTGCCGGCAACATGGCCGCCATCGGCCGCCCGCCCGAGGCGGTGCTGGACATTCTCTAAAGCGTTCCGCCTCGCGCATGCCCGGGCCGCAAGGCGTCCCGGGCTGGATCAAGGGGTCAATGCAAGTGTTTGAAATCCCTCCTCAAAGCACCGCCTCCCAAAGCTCGATGAACACGTTGTGCTCATCGCCCCGTTCCGAGAATGCCGTGCCGAAGAACACCGCCTCCGACAGCCACGCATAGGGCCCCGCAGGGGCCTCGAACGCGGCTCTTGTACGGCCCTGGAACCCGCCCGAGGCGTGCGGAAACATCCGCCCGGCATTGGTAATCATCACCGTCGTGCCATCGTTGAACCGCACGCAATACCGCGCCTCGATCGCGTAGGAATCATCCGGCAAGAGCTGTGCAAAATCCGCGCCCCCCGGGATGATCACCCCGTCAAGCCCCTCGCCTCGCATCACGCCCCCGGTGATCGGAAAGACCGACCGCGTCCAGCCATGGGTGGTCTCGAACTCGACCGCCGGCCCGATCTCGGCCCGGATCGCCGCCCGCAAGACCACCTCAGGCTTCGGCAACGCCGCCTTCGCCCCGATATCCGTCACCCGCATGCCATGTCCCTACATTCCTGACGGAGCCACGAAACCCGATTCCCGATCCAAGCGCAATCGCAGCACGCTTGCGCACAAGGCCACACCTACAACCCAAGGGGCGAGCGGCTTCTACACAGGATGACACAGGGCAGCACACGGCCGCGGTCGGGTGCTCACAACATCGGCGTGGGGCAATTTATCCAGCAACGTCTTCCCTAGCCCAGACCGATGCGCAAGCCATCAATAGCACCCGGCCGGGGGGCGGCCGTGTGCCGCCCGG
>NZ_JAWLDS010000024.1:0-37421 GCF_041686535.1 Aquicoccus sp.
GGATGGCTCTCTTGCATCATACGCGGCAGGGCGCGATCCGGATGTCACGACCGCGTGAGCCCGGTGGCCGTGACTGCGCGGTGCTTTCTGGACAAAGCCCGCCGGGTGTGGGATGTGGCACGCCAACCCTGCACCGCCAGTCCGAGAGGCATTCATGGTCACGACACGTTTTGCGCCTTCGCCCACCGGCTATATCCACGTGGGCAACCTGCGCACTGCCCTGATGAATTTCCTGATCGCGCGCAAGGCGGGCGGGCAGTTCATCCTGCGCATCGACGACACTGACCCGGAACGCTCGAAAGAGGAATATGTCGACGCGATCAAGCGTGATCTCGACTGGCTGGGCCTGCATTGGGACCAGGTCGAGCGCCAGTCCACCCGGCTTGATCGCTACGCGGCGGCGGCGGACCGGCTGTGCGAGATGGGGCGCTTCTACGAATGTTTCGAGACGCCGGGCGAGCTTGACCTCAAGCGCCGCAAGCAGCTCAACATGGGCCGCCCGCCGGTCTATGACCGCGCCGCGCTTGATCTCGGCGAGGACGAAAAGGCGCGGCTGCGCGCGGAACGCGGCGGATACTGGCGCTTCAAGCTCGATCACGCGCGGATCGAATGGGACGACGGCATCGCCGGGCCCACCTCGATCGACGCGGCGAGCGTGTCCGACCCGGTGCTGATCCGCGCCGACGGACAGGTGCTCTACACCCTTGCCTCGGTGGTGGACGATACCGAGATGGGCGTGACCCACGTGGTGCGCGGCGCCGATCATGTCACCAACACCGCCACCCAGATCCAGATCATCGAGGCGCTGGGCGGAACTGTGCCGCAATTCGCGCATCACAGCCTGCTGACCGGGCCGCAGGGCGAGGCGCTGTCGAAACGGCTGGGCACGCTCGCGCTGCGCGACCTGCGTGAACGCGGGATCGAGCCGATGGCGCTCCTGAGCCTGATGGCGCGGCTGGGATCGAGCGACCCGGTGGAGCTGCACGACGACATGGGCGCGCTCATCGACGGGTTCGACATCAGCCGGTTCGGCACCAACCCGACGAAATTCGATGTCGAGGACCTCGTTCCGCTGACCGCGCGGCTCTTGCATGCCGCCCCGCTCGACGCGGTTGCCGATGACCTCGCCGCGGCGGGGGTGCCCGACGACAAGGCCGCCGCCTTCTGGGAAGCGGTGCGCGAGAACATCGAGACCCGCAAGGACATCGCCGACTGGTGGGCGCTCTGCCGCGACGGTGCCGAACCTGTCATCGACGAGGAGGACGCCGATTTCGTGGCCGAGGCCATGGCGCTCCTGCCCGAAGAGCGTGACCAGCAAACATGGGCGCAATGGACGGCGGCCGTGAAAGAGGCGACCGGGCGCAAGGGGCGCGCGCTCTTCATGCCGCTCAGAAAGGCGCTCACCGGGATGGGTCACGGGCCGGACATGGCCAAGCTCCTGCCGCTCTTGCAGGTGATCCGCGCCAAGGGCTGACCTTGTTGCGTGCCGGGTCTCTTTCTTGGCTCCAAATACTCTGGGGGAGGTGCAAGATGCCGGGGCATCTTGCACCTGGGGGTGAAACCCCCAACACACCAAACCTGTGTGCCGCAGGCACGCCTTGATCAGACCGGGTGACGGTCGATGATCCTGACATGCAGGCGGCGCAGTTCGGCATCGACGAAATCGCGCTCGTCGGGGCCCAGGAGCCTGTGGCGGGGATAGACCGGGCTTTCGCGGTCATCCATGACGGGCGCGTCCCAGCCCGAGGTGGTGTCGAAGAACCGCCGGGCGCCGGCCTCGCCGAATTGTTGCAGATAGCCCTGCACCACCACGTCGAGATAGGAGAGCAGCACCGGGTGTGCCGCGTCGGGGTGGCCATGGGCGTCATGCGGGATCGAGTAGATCGCCACGTCGATCCGGTGCGGCAGCGGATGGTCGATATCGTCGGGAACCTTGACCCGGGCATAGGCGTGTTCGCGCTCGTCGAGTGCCGTCCAGTCATCGCCCGGCACATGGGCGATCATCCCGTCGATGGTCGTGCCCGGGTCGGGCAGGGCGGTGAGAAAGGCGACCGGGCGCAGATGCGTATGCCGCCAGGCCCGCCGCCAGCCGCGCGCCCGGGCCGGGTGGGCATCGGCATGATCATGGGTCGAAAGGTTCACGAGCGAGCCGTAACCGAAGAAGAATGCGCCTTGTCGTGCTGTCATGCGCGCAAATTTGCCTGTGGATTGATCCATGTCAAACAGGTAAACATGCAAAACAGGCATGGTCATGGTATCTTTTCCTGCCTGAAACAACCCGGGGACTGGCACGTGCGGATCACCAAGAGAACCAATATCGCCATTCGCGTCCTGATGTTCTGCGAGGTCAATCGCGGGCGGCTGGTGACCAAGTCCGAGATCGCCGAATGCTGCAACACCTCGGAGAACCACCTGGCGCAGGTGATCAACCAGCTGGGGCAGATGGGGTATCTGCACACCCAGCGCGGCCGCAATGGTGGGATGGAACTGGGCCGTCCGGCCAGCGATATCGTGATCGGCGAGGTGTTCCGCGCGCTGGAAAGCCATGTGCCGCTGACCGAGTGTTTCGCCGATGTCGACAACACCTGTCCGCTGGTCGATGCCTGCCGGTTGAAGCTGGCGATCCAGGACGCGGCCGAGGCGTTCTATGAGCGGCTCGACGGGGTGACGCTGGACGCGCTCGTATGCGACAACGATCCGCTCAAGGCACTGATGGCGCCGGGCATGTGCGGCAGGCCGAAGGCAGGCGTTGCCTGAAATGTCCTGAACCGGTGTTTCGGGGGCTTGCGGCGGCGCGGGCGGTATACTAGCGTAAGCGCGAACACCGAGCCGGGAGAACCGTCATGCAGACGGTGCCGAAGGAGCAACCGCCCCGGAAACTCTCAGGCCAAAGGGACCGGCCGGTGACATGAACTCTGGAGAGACCCCGGCACCACCGGGGCGCCGAAGGGATAGCGATCTCAGGCGAAAGGACAGAGGGGGCATCAGGCCGCGCGGGCGCCGCGCGGGGAAATGATGCCGGTTTGATAGCCAGAAAACCGCGTATCGTGTGACGAGAGAGGGACACGACATGCCGGACCTGAAGCGCACGCCGCTTTTTGACCTTCACCACGCGCTGGGGGCGAAGATGGTGGAATTTGCCGGTTACGAGATGCCTGTGCAATATCCGATGGGCGTGATGAAGGAGCACCTGCATTGCCGCGCCGCCGCCGGGCTGTTCGACGTGAGCCACATGGGGCAGGTGATCGTGCGGGGCGGCACGGGCAATGGCGCGGAGGATTTCGAGGCGCTGGTGCCGCAATCCATCTGCGGGCTGGCCCCGGGGCGGCAGCGCTACGCGTTTTTCACCAACGCGGCCGGCGGGATCGAGGATGACCTGATGGTGGCCAACCGTGGCGATCATCTCTTCGTGGTGGTCAATGCCGCTTGCAAGGCGGGCGACCTGGCGCTCATGCGGGCGGGTTTGCCGGGCTGCGAGGTCGTGGAGATTACCGACCGCGCGCTGGTGGCCTTGCAGGGTCCGGGGGCCGAGGCGGTGCTGGCCGCGATCGTGCCGGGTGTGCGCGAGATGCGGTTCATGGACGTGATCGTGGCGGAATCGGCCTTTGGCGAACTGTGGATCTCGCGGTCGGGCTATACCGGCGAGGACGGGTTTGAGATCTCGGTGGCCGAAGGGCCGGCCGAGACCCTGGCGCGGGCGTTGCTGGCAAGCGAGGCAGTCGCGCCTATCGGCCTTGGCGCGCGGGATTCGCTGCGCCTCGAGGCGGGATTGTGCCTCTACGGCAATGACATCGACGCGGGCACGAGCCCGGTCGAGGCGGGGTTGGACTGGGCCATCCAGAAGGTGCGCCGCAAGGGCGGCGCGCGCGCGGGCGGTTTCCCGGGCGCGGCGCGGATCCTGGACGAGCTGGAGAACGGCGCGGCGCGGCGGCGGGTCGGGCTGGCCCCCGAGGGCCGGGCCCCGATGCGCGCGGGTGTTGCGATTCACGAGTCCGATACGGGCGGTGCGCCGGTGGGCGCGGTGACCTCCGGCGCGTTCGGCCCGACGCTCCAAGCGCCGATGGCGATGGGATACGTGCCCGCGGGCTTGTCGGCCCCCGGCACGCGGCTTTACGGTGAGGTGCGGGGCAAGCGGTTGCCCGTTCTCGTGGCCGACCTGCCCTTTGTGCCCGCCAATTTCAAACGCTGATCCCTGAGGAGATACACCTTATGAAATTTACCGAAGAACATGAATGGTTGCGCGAAGAGGACGGTGTGATCGTCGTCGGCATCACCGAACATGCCAGCGAGCAACTGGGCGACGTGGTGTTCGTCGAGCTGCCCGAGGTGGGCAGCGAAGTGACCAAGGATGACGAGATCTGCGTGATCGAGAGCGTGAAGGCCGCGAGCGATATCCTGGCCCCGCTGGATGGCGAGATCGTCGAGGTGAACGATGCGATCGTCGATGATCCGGGCAAGGTCAACGAGGATCCGCTGGGCGATGCGTGGTTCTTCAAGATCAAGCCGGCCGAGCCGGGCCAGATGGACGACTACATGAGCGAGGCCGAATACAAGACCTTTATAGGCTGATCGAGGTTCGGCCCGGGGGTGCGTTTTCCGCGAACATCCGGACGCCTTCGGCGAGAGTATTTTTGGCAAGATGAACTAAGGGGCGGCGATCGGCCCCGGGGAGAGATGAGACCATGGCGTTCACACCGACCGATTACCTGCCCTATGATTTCGCCAACCGCCGCCATATCGGCCCCAGCCCTTCTGAGATGGAGGAGATGCTGAAGGTGGTGGGGGCCGGGAGCCTCGATGCGCTGATCGACGATACGCTGCCCAAGGCGATCCGGCAGGAGGTGCCGCTCGATCTGGGCAAGGCCATGTCGGAGCGTGAGCTTCTCTATCACATGCGCCGCACGGCGTCGAAGAACCGGGTTCTCAAATCCCTGATCGGGCAGGGGTATCACGGCACGGTGACGCCGCCCGCGATCCAGCGCAACATCCTGGAAAACCCGGCCTGGTACACGGCCTACACGCCCTATCAGCCCGAGATCAGCCAGGGGCGTCTGGAGGCCCTGCTGAACTTCCAGACCATGGTGAGCGACCTGACCGGGCTGGAGATCGCCAACGCTTCGCTTCTGGACGAGGCAACGGCCTGTGCCGAGGCAATGACCATGGCGCAGCGCGTTTCCAAGTCGAAGGCCAGGGCGTTCTTCGTCGATCGGGATTGCCACCCGCAGAACATCGCGGTGATCGAGACGCGGGCGAGGCCGCTGGGGATCGAGGTGATCGTCGGCAATCCCGACAAGCTGGACCCCGAGACGGTCTTTGGCGCGATCTTCCAGTATCCGGGCACCTATGGTCACGTGCGCGATTTCTCGCCGCAGATCGAGGCGCTGCACGCGCACAAGGCGATCGCGGTGGTGGCGGCGGATATCATGTCGCTTACGCTCCTGAAGGAGCCGGGCGCGATGGGGGCCGATATCGCCGTGGGCAACACCCAGCGCTTTGGCGTGCCGATGGGCTATGGCGGGCCGCACGCGGCCTATATGTCGTGCCGCGAGTCGATGAAGCGGGCGATGCCCGGGCGGATCGTCGGGGTTTCCATCGACAGCCATGGCAACCGGGCCTATCGCCTGGCCCTGCAGACCCGCGAGCAGCATATCCGGCGCGAGAAGGCCACGTCAAACGTGTGTACCGCGCAGGCGCTCCTGGCGGTGATGGCGGGAATGTACGCGGTCTATCACGGGCCCGAGGGATTGAAGGCGATCGCGCAGCGCATCCACCGCAAGACCGTGCGCCTTGCCAAGGGGTTGGAGGAGAACGGGTTCAAGGTCGATCCGCGATCCTTTTTCGACACGATCACGGTGGATGTGGGGCCACTTCAGGCGGCGGTGATGAAATCGGCGGTGGACGAGGGTATCAACCTGCGCGCGGTGGGCGAGCGCCGGGTGGGCATTTCCATCGACGAGGCGGTGCGCAGCGCCGATATCGAGGCGGTGTGGCGTGCCTTTGGCATCAGGCGCAAGGATGACGATTTCGCGCCCGAATACCGGGTGCCCGAGGCGATGCACCGGCGGTCGGAATTCCTCACCCATCCGGTGTTTCACATGAACCGGGCCGAGACCGAGATGATGCGCTACATGCGGCGGCTGGCCGATCGCGACCTGGCGCTGGACCGGGCGATGATCCCGCTGGGATCGTGCACGATGAAGCTCAACTCGGCGGCCGAGATGATGCCGGTGAGCTGGCGCGAATTCTCGATGCTGCATCCCTATTGCCCCGCGGACCAGGCGCTGGGCTACAAGGAACTGATCGACGATCTTTCCGCCAAGCTGTGCCAGATCACCGGTTATGACGCCTTTTCGATGCAGCCCAATTCGGGCGCGCAGGGGGAATACGCGGGGCTGTTGACCATCTCCGCCTATCACGCGGCGCGCGGCGAGGGGCATCGCAAGACCTGTCTCATCCCGGTGAGCGCGCATGGCACCAACCCGGCCAGCGCGCATATGGTGGGCTGGGACGTGGTGGTGGTGAAATCTGCCGAAAATGGCGATATCGACCTCGACGATTTCCGCGAGAAGGCCGAGAAGCATTCCGAGACGCTGGCGGGCTGCATGATCACCTACCCCTCGACCCACGGGGTGTTCGAAGAGACGGTGATCGAAGTGTGCCGCATCACCCATGACCATGGCGGGCAGGTCTATATCGACGGGGCCAATCTCAACGCGATGGTGGGGCTTTCGCGGCCCGGCGACCTGGGCGGGGATGTGAGCCACCTGAACCTGCACAAGACATTCGCCATCCCGCATGGCGGGGGTGGACCGGGCATGGGGCCGATCGGGGTCAAGGATCACCTGGTCCCGCACCTGCCGGAAAAATCCGGCGCGGTGAGTGCGACGCCCTTTGGCTCGGGGTCGATCCTGCCGATTTCGTGGGCTTACGTGTTGATGATGGGGGGCGAGGGGCTGACCCAGGCGACGCGGGTGGCGATCCTCAACGCCAATTACATCGCGCGGCGCCTCGAGGGGGCGTTCGACGTGCTTTACAAGGGGCCGTCGGGCCGGGTGGCGCATGAATGCATCCTCGACACCCGCCCCTTTGCCGAGAGCGCGGGCGTGAGCGTCGATGACATCGCCAAGCGCTTGATGGACAACGGGTTCCATGCGCCGACCATGAGCTGGCCGGTGGCGGGCACGCTGATGATCGAGCCGACCGAGAGCGAGACCAAGGCCGAGCTGGACCGGTTCTGCGACGCGATGCTGTCGATCCGCGAGGAAATCCGCGCGATCGAGGAGGGGCGCATGGACCGCGAGAACAATCCCTTGAAGAACGCACCGCACACTATGGAAGACCTCGTGAAGGACTGGGACCGGCCCTATAGCCGCGAGGAAGCCTGCTTCCCGCCGGGTGCCTTCCGGGTCGACAAGTACTGGCCGCCGGTCAACCGGGTGGACAATGTCTGGGGCGACCGGCATCTCGTTTGCACCTGCCCGCCGGTCGAGGCCTATGACGAGGCGGCGGAGTAATCGCCGGTCCTGCCCGGAACAGCGGCGAAGCCGACCGGGTAGCACACGGCCGCCCCCCGGCCGGGTGCTTTTGATACGTTGTGCACCGCCTCAAGCCGGGAATCACGTTGCGGGATAAACTGCCCTGCATATGCGTTGCGAGCACCCGACCGCGGCCGTGTGCTGCCCTTTCGTCCGGCATCGGGTGAATGCGATCAAGCGCAACCCCGGTCCTGCGATCAGAGGCCGAGCGCGGTTGCGATCCGGTCGCGCAGCGCCTGCCAGGTCGCCTCGTCCGGGGCCGAGAGCAGATAGCCCTCGGTCGTGCCGGTGTCGTACTCGCGCCCGTCGAGAAAGCGCGCGACGCCGCCCGCGCGCTCGCAGATCAGCACCCCGGCGGCATGGTCCCAGGGGTTGAGCGTGGCCGAGAGGATGAAATCGACCGCGCCCTGGGCCAGCAGGCGATATTCGTGGCATGAGCAGCGCAGCGAGTTGAGCCGCGCGACATCGGCCCCCAGGGGGGCGAGGGCGCGGCGGTCGGATTCGGACATGTAGGAGAGATGCGCGATGCCCGAGAGGGTCGAAAGCGCGCCGCCCGTGGAGGTCGCGAGGGTGCGGTTCGGGCGTCCCACTTCGGATTGCAGGGCCGGGCCGTCCTCGGTGGCAAAGATCCAATCGTCGGTGATCGGGTCGTAAAGCATGCCGAAGATCGGTTTGCCAAAGCGCGTGGCGGCCAGGATCACGCCGAAGAGCGGCAGGCCATGGGTGAAATTCCACGTGCCGTCCACCGGGTCGATGATGAAGGCCAGTTCGGCCTCGGCGGCGGCCTTGCGCAGGTCGGGGTCGCCTGCCGCGCTCTCTTCGCCCAGCACGGCCGCGCCGGGAAAGAGCCGCGAAATGGCCCGGGCGATCATCGCCTCGGCCCCGGTATCGGCGGCGGTGACGAGATCGGCGGGGCCGGACTTGGTCGCGATCTGGCCTTCGGTGAGGTTGCGAAAGCGCGGCAGGATCTCGGTTCTGGCTGCGCGGCGGACGATGTTGACGAGGCTGGAAATCTGGGCCTCGGTCAGGCGCGTGGCGGGGCGGGGGAGGGTTTCAGGGGGCATCGGGTCACCTGTCGCTTGCGGGTCGGGCGAGGGATGGCATTGCGGGTTACGGGGTGCAACCGCAATAGCGTCTCGCGAGGAACTCGAATCGCCCATGCCCTGCCGCGTTTTGCGCTCTGGGGACATTGGCGATGCATATTGCATCGGGTTTCCCGAAACGCCTTATTCCCGCGCACGCAGCACCCGGGCGGGGCGCACGGCAAGCGAGCGCGCCGCGAATCCGGCGCTGGCCACGAGCGTGGCCGCGACGCCGCCCGCGACGATGGCCAGACCCGAGGGCCAGATCACCGAAAAGCGCGTTTCGAAGAGGAAATGGCTGATGGCCCAGCCGCCCGCGATCCCGGCCCCGAGTGCCACCGTTCCGGCGGCAAGGCCCAGAAGCCCCGCGCGCAGAAGGAAACTGCTGAGGATGCTGGCGCGGGTGGCGCCCAGGGTCTTGAGCACCGCAGCCTCGTGGGCGCGGGCCGGACTGCCGGCCGCCGCCGCGCCAATGAGCACGAGAAACCCGGTGAGCAACGTCACCGCCGCGCCCCAGGAGGTGGCGGCGGCGATCCCGTCGAGCATCTCGGCCACGCGGTCGATGGCGTCGCGCACGCGGATCGCGGTAATGTTGGGAAAGGCCTCGGCAAGATCGCGCAGGATTGCGGCCTCGGCCTCTGGTTCGGCATAGACGGTGGCGATGAAGCCATGCGGCGCAGCGGCGATGGAGGCCGGGTCCATGGTCAGGACAAAGCCCATGCCGGCAGTGGAAAAATCGACCTCGCGGAACGAGGCGATGGTGGCGGTGACGTCGCGGCCAAGGATGTTGAGCGTGATCGTATCGCCGAGTTTCAGCCCCATCTCTTCCGCCTCTTCGTCTGCGAAACTGACGAGCGGGGGGCCGGAATAGTCATCGGGCCACCATTCGCCTTCCGTCACGTGGGTGCCCTCGGGCTGGGCCCCGGCATAGGTGATCCCACGATCGCCGCGCACGACCCAGTGATCGCGCGCCACCTCGCTGGCTGGCCGGCCGTTGATCTCGGTGATGACGCCGCGCAGCATCGGGGCGCTTTGCACGCGCGAAACCGCGGGGTCGTTCTCGACCCGGTCACGAAAGCCCGGCATCTGGTCTTTCTGGATATCGACGAAGAAATAGGATGGCGCCTGTTGCGGGAGATCCCGCGAGATCGCGCCGCGCAGGTTGCCGTCGATCTGTCCCACCGCGGCCAGAACCGACAGGCCCAGCCCGATCGAAAGCACCACCGGCAGCGCCTCGGAGCGCGGGCCGCCGATGGCGGCCAGCGCCCAGCGCGTCGCGGGTCGGGCACGTGCGGCGCGGTGGCCACGCCGCGCCAGCGCCCGGATCGCCAGCCCGGCCAATGCCAGAACCACGAGTGCCGCGATGATGCCGCCGGCCGTCCAGAGGGTGAGCCGGACCGATCCGGAAAACACCGCCGCCGAGGCGATCAGCGCGGCCAGCAGCCCGGCGGTGGCCAGCACGTAGCGCGCGCGTGGCCATGTGGGTGCGCTTGACAGCGCATCGCGGAAGAGCGTTGCGGCGCGGATCGTTTCGGTTCGCGCGAGCGGCCAGAGGGTGAAGAGCGCGGCGGTGAGCGCGCCGTAGAGTGCGGCCTCGAAGAGCGGCGCAGGATACAGCGAAAAGACCGCCGGAACGGGCAGGGCGGCGGCGAGGACGGGCGCGAGCAAGAGCGGCACGCCGCTGCCCAGGACGAGACCGATCACGATGCCCAGCGCCGAAAGCGCCGCGATCTGGAGCCCGTAGGCCAGGAAGATCGTGGCATTCGTGGCCCCCAGCGTGCGGAGCGTGGCGATGGTTCCGGTCTTGCCCGCGAGGTAGGCGCGCACTGCCGCAGAGACGCCGACGCCGCCCACGGCGAGGCCCGAAAGCCCGACAAGGATGAGAAACCCTGAAAGCCGCTCGACAAATTG
This sequence comes from Aquicoccus sp., assembly GCF_041686535.1. Taxonomy (NCBI): domain Bacteria; kingdom Pseudomonadati; phylum Pseudomonadota; class Alphaproteobacteria; order Rhodobacterales; family Paracoccaceae; genus Aquicoccus; species Aquicoccus sp. Next base: position 10,529 of record NZ_JAWLDS010000024.1, read on the forward strand.
TGCCACGTTGGGCGCGCCGTTGCGCGCATCGCGCCAGCGCAGGCCCGATCCGGCGAGTTCTTCGCGCGCTTCTGCTTCGAGGGCGTCGAGATCGGTGCCGGGGGGGAGCGACAGGCGGTAGTGGGTGGAATAGAGCGTTCCGGGTTCGAGCAGGCCCGAGCCGGACAGAGCGTCGCGGTGCAGGATGGTGCGCGGCCCGAGCCCGAAGCCGCCGGTGGCATTGTCGGGCTCGCGGGTGAGCGCGGCGGCGAGGCGGAATTCCTGTCGCCCGAGGGTGAAGCTGTCGCCGATGGAAAGCCCCATCCGGTCAATGAGGAGCGGGTCCATCACCGCGCCGGGCCGGTCTGAGCCGCGCAGCGCCTCGTCGAGCGGCATCGGCGGGTCGAGTTCAACCGCGCCTTTCAGGGGGTAGGCGCCATCGACCGCCTTGATCTGGGTCAGGGTCCGGGCGCCGTCGAAAGCGGCCATGGAGCGGAAATCGGCGATCTCGGAGACCGCGTCGGCGCGGCTGTCCATCCATGCGCGTTCCTCGGGGGTGGCGAAGCGATAGGTCAGTTCGATCTCCGCATCGCCGCCCAGAAGGGCGGCCCCCTCGCGGGTCAGCCCGGCCTCGATCGCGGCGCGCACCGATCCGATGCCGGAGATGGCGGCGACCCCGAGCGAAAGGCAGGCCAGGAACACGGCAAAGCCGCGCAGACCACCGCGCAATTCGCGCCGTGCGATGCGGCTCGCCATGGGCAGGCTCATGCAGCGGCCCCCCGGGCGGTGTCGAGGCGCCCGTCGCGCAAGCGCAGAACGCGATCACAACGATTCGCGACCGCCTGGTCGTGTGTGACAAGCACGAGCGTCGCGCCATGCGCGGCGCGCAGGTCGAAGAGCAGTTCGATGATCTGGGCGCCGGTGGTGCTGTCGAGGTTGCCGGTGGGCTCATCGGCCAACAGGATGTCGGGCTTTGGCGCCACGGCGCGGGCAAGGGCCACGCGCTGTTGCTCGCCGCCCGAAAGCTGGCTGGGATAGTGGTCGGCACGGTCCTTGAGCCCGACGCGGGCGAGTTCGTCGCGGGCGCGGGCGAATGCGTCGCGATGCCCGGCCAGTTCCAGCGGCGTGGCGACGTTTTCAAGCGCGGTCATTGTGGGAATGAGATGGAAGGACTGGAACACGATGCCCATGTGATTGCGCCGGAATCGTGCCAGCGCGTCCTCGCTCATGTCCGACAAATCATGGCCCAGAGATGTGACCCGCCCCGAAGTGGCCCGTTCGAGACCGCCCATCAGCATCAGAAGCGAGGATTTGCCAGAGCCGGAGGGGCCGACAAGGCCCAGCGTTTCGCCCCGGTTTACATCCAGTGAAATCGCGTGGAGTATTTCGATGCGTCCCGCATTGCCGTCCAGCGATAGTGTCGCGTCGGACAGGGACAGAACCGGTTCTTCTGAAGGAGAGGTCATGAGGCCCACAGTATTGTTTGCGCTTCTGGTGTCATATGGGGTGCGCGCGCCTGTCGGCAAGGCGCTGGCAGGGTTTCTTTTCTTGGCAATGCTTGCCGGGCCGGCGGTGGCGGAGAAGGTGCATATCGTCGCATTTGGCGACAGCTTGACCGCGGGGTATGGCCTGCCCGAGCACGAAGGGTTCGTGCCGCAGTTGCGGGCGTGGCTGGAGGCGCAGGACGAGGATGTGCGCGTGGTCAACGCGGGCGTGTCGGGCGATACCACCGCGGGTGGGCAGGCGCGGTTCGAGTGGTCTTTGACGGCCGAGTTGCAGGGGGTGATCCTGATCCTTGGCGGCAACGACGCGCTGCGCGGGATCGACCCCGCGACGATGCGCTCCAATCTCGATGCGATACTGGAAACCGCGGCGGAGCGCGAACTTGAGGTGTTGTTGGTGGGTATGCCGGGGCCGGGAAATTACGGACCGGACTATCGCGCGGAGTTCGAGGCGGTCTATGCCGATCTGGCGGAGAAACATGACACGCTGTTCTACCCCGATTTCCTTGCTCCGCTGGGCGATGACCCGGCAGAGGCGCTGGACTTCATGCAGGCGGACGGGATCCACCCTGACGCGGAAGGAGTGGCGCGCATCGTCGAGGCGTTCGGTCCCAGCGTTCAGGCGTTGATCGAGCGGATCAGGAGCGAGTGAGACCCATGCAAAACGGGCGCCCCGCGAGAGACGCCCGTTTCGATGAACCGTGATATCGCGGGCTTAGGCCAGCGCGATGTTCACCGCCGATTCGCGGCCATCGCGGCCGGCTTCGACGTCATAGGTCACTTTCTGGTCGTCGGCGAGGCCGGTGAGGCCCGAACGCTCGACGGCCGAGATGTGAACGAACACGTCCTTGCCGCCCGTTTCCGGTGCGATGAAGCCGTAGCCCTTGGTGGTGTTGAACCATTTGACGGTGCCATTTGCCATCGTCTCTTCTCCTTCATGTATCTGCGCGCGGGATTGCGGCAGGATCGCTCAGTCAGTACAAAATCGAGTGACTGGCCGGTAAAGGAGCAGTGGTCGATAGTGGTAACGTCGCGGGAGTGATATTGGATGTTGTCGGCCAAAAATCAAGAGGAATTTTTGTGACAGGCGCGGCGGTTTCCTGCGCTTCCTTTTCTGGTCGCGCCGTAAGGTATTGATGAAAATTGATTTCTCAGGACTTACTGTTGACCTTGGGGACGGTTCCGAGGGCCGAAGCAAGCGACTGGAAACGGGCCTCCGCGACCTCGCCATAGAGCGGTGCCGCCTCGGCGGAGAGCGTGAGTTCGAGGAGTTTCTTCTTGGGATAGAGCCGCAGATGCCCCAGCTCGGCGTCCTTCTTGAGCCATAGCATCGCGCCGAAGCGCATCGCCTTGCCGACCACCTCGGCGGTTCTCTGCTCGCTTTCCGGGATCAGGTCGAAGAGCGGTTCGAATCGGCTGCCCTTGCGGGAGTTGGAGTAGCGGTGCAGCAGGGCGAGACCGAGGAAAATCCGCTCGGAATGCTTGAGCCCGCCGAGATTGGCGCGGGTGGCATTGTCGAAGCAAAGTTCCGCCCGGTAGTCGGGATGCGCGCGCCATGTCACGTCATGCAGGAGGCATGCGGCCTTGATCAGGCGGAGGCGTTCCTGTGGCGCATTCTTGAACAAGGGGCTTATGAAATCGTAAAGGGTGCGGCCGAAACCGGGCAGGCGGGCATCCTTGGATTCGGCAAAGTGGCACGCCTCGATGAGCGGATCGCGGTCGCGCAGTTTCTGGGGCATCTGTTCGAAGAGCATGCCTTCGCGGATGCCGTAGGACGAGACCGCGATATCGCGGGGACTGAAGGTGCGGACAACCTCCTTGAGCACCTCGGCAGCAATGGGAACAAGCGCCATGCGCTGGGCCGAAACGCCGCAACGCGCGCGCAGTTCCTCGGGGTCGGTCTGGGCGATATACTTGGCGGTGGCCGAGACCGCCTTGCGGCTCATCCGGTATTCATGCAGCACGTGGAGCGGATAGCCTTGGCGATCCATGTCGATCCGGGCGATGGCGCGCCACGAGCCGCCGACCAGGAAAAGCCGGTTGTGCTGGTCGCCCATTTGCTGGTGCAAGTCCTTGAGAACGCTTTGGATATGGGCCTTGCGCGCCTTCTTGCCGCCCTTCATTCCCTTGAGCCTGAGAGGGCCCAGTTGTGACGTGACGCGGCGCCCGACCTCGCCGCCATTGATCTCGGCCAGTTCCATCGAGGCGCCGCCTATGTCGCAGACGAGGCCATAGGAGCCGGGCCAGCCCAGAAGGACGCCCTGGGCGGAAAGGCGGGCCTCTTCGAGACCGTCGATGACATGCAGCTTGAGGCCGGTCTGCTCTTCGACCAGTGCGGTGAATTCCTCGCCGTCGGCGGCGTCGCGCACGGCGGCGGTGGCCACGGCGGTGAGCGGGCCGGTGCCCATGCCTTCGCCAAGGCGCTGGAATCGGCGGATCGCCGAGAGCGCACGCACCCGCCCCTGCGGGCTGAGTCGGCCAGTTTCGCCCAGGCCCTCGCCGAGGGCGCACATGATTTTTTCGTTGAAAAAATAAGCAGGTGAGCGGGCGGCGCCGTCGAAAACGACGAGCCGGACCGAGTTGGAGCCGACATCCACGACACCCACGCGCGAAAGGGCGCGGGCCGAGGGGTCATCGAAAATCGGGCGGCCGAACGGCCCCCAGTCGGTTGGCGTTGCCTGGTTTTCCATGTCCATGCAGTTCCCCGGGGGCCGTTTTGCGCCTGTTATGGCAAGGCTCCGGGCAGGGGTCAACGGCGGCGATGGGTTGCGCGTGCATTGCCACACCGCGCGGTGGGGTTAACGCGATTTTTCGCAGAGAATTGGGGGGTGACAGGCGTATGACATCCGGCTGTCGCCCGGCTGTCGGGACTTTGGCAAGGTTCTGTTCATGAAACAGGTTAACCGGGCGCGCGCTACCGCCGTTCGAAGCCTGTTTACACAGGGCGACTTACACAGGGCGACGGTTCCCGTCGGGCGGGACATTCATGCAAGATCCCTGCTCGCCGCCATGCGAGGGTCAGACCTGCTCGCTTGCCTCGATCACCAGATCGTCGAGCCCGTCGCCGCCCTTGGCCACATGCGCCTTGAGTTGCTCGCGCATCCGGGGTTCCCAGAAATCGCGCAGATGACCGGCGACGCGTTCGGCCTGGTCCTCGCCCGGCTGGCTCTTGAAGAAGGTGGCGATCTGGTTGGCCATGTGAACCATTTTCTCAGGCGACATCTGTGACCTCGGAGGTGATGCGATGGGGATGGGAATAGACGTCGAAGCCGCCGCCACGGGCAAAGGCGGCAAGCGTGATGCCCGCGCCCTCGGCGAGGCGCAGGGCGTGGGCGGTGGGGGCCGAGACAGCGACGAGCGCGGGTCCGCCCGCCATTGCGCATTTCTGTACCAGTTCGACCGAGAGCCGCGAGGTCAGCACGAAGGCGCCGCTGGCGGGGGCGATGCGCGCGCGGGCCAGCGCGCCGATGAGTTTATCAAGCGCGTTGTGGCGGCCCACATCCTCGCGCGCCATCACGATGCCCTGGCCGGGCACGATAAACCCCGCCGCGTGGCTGGCGTGGGTCTGATCGTGCAGCGGCTGGTGGGCGCGCAGCGCGTCGGCGGCTTGTGCCACCTCGGCGCGAGCGAGGCGCAGCGCGTCGCCACTGACGGGGGGCAGCGGGCGGGTGGCCTCGGAAAGGCTGTCGATGCCGCAGAGGCCGCAGCCGACCGGTCCGGCCATGTAGCGGCGGCGCGCCTCAAGGGCCGCGCGCCGGTCGGGGTGCAGCCACATGCGCGCCTCGATGCCGTTCTCCTGTGGTGCGACCTCGATCTCCTCGATCTGGGCGGGGTCGTCGACAATGCCTTCGCCCAGGGAAAAGCCCAGCGCGAAATCGGTGATGTCGGCGGGAGTGGCCATCATCACCGCCTGCGTGGTGCCGTCATAGACCATCGCGACCGCGGATTCCTCGGGCAGGGTGCGATGCACGCGCACCGCGCCCTCGGGGCGCAGCGAGAGGCCCGGATGCGATATGGCCTTGGGGGGCAGGTGGGTCATGGCGATCACTCGGCGGCGGGCAGGATGCGGCGCGATTGCTCGGCCTGGGCGGCATAATCCTCCTGCCATTCGGATGGCCCGTTCGAGGCCGAAACCTGCACCGCCGTCACCTTGTATTCGGGGCAGTTGGTGGCCCAGTCCGAGAAATCGGTGGTCACGACATTGGCCTGCGTGTCGGGGTGGTGGAAGGTGGTATAGACAACGCCCGGCGCCACCCGTTCGGTGATATGGGCGCGCAGTGCGGTTTCACCCGAGCGGCTGGCCAGCTTGACCCAGTCGCCCTCGTGCAGCCCGCGGTTCTCGGCGTCGTGGGGATGGATTTCGAGCACGTCCTCGCCATGCCAGATGGAATTGGCGGTGCGCCGCGTCTGTGCCCCCACGTTATACTGCGAGAGCACCCGCCCGGTGGTGAGCAGCAGCGGGAAGCGCGGGCCGGTTTTCTCGTCGGTGGCCACGTATTCGGTGACGATGAAGCGCCCCTTGCCGCGCATGAAGCCATCGACATGCATGAGCGGCGTGCCGTCGGGGTGATCGTCGTTGCAGGGCCATTGCACCGAGCCCTTCTCGTCGAGCAGGTCATAGGTGACGCCTGCGAAGCTGGGCGTGGTGGCGGCGATCTCGTCCATGATCTGGCTGGGATGGGTATAGGTCCAGTTCGCGCCCCCCGATTCCTTCAGCATGGCGTTGGCGAGGAGCTGCGTCACTTCCCAGTCGGAATAGCCGTTGATGGGCGCCATCACCTTGCGCACGCGGTTGATGCGGCGTTCGGCATTGGTGAAGGTGCCGTCCTTTTCGAGAAAGGTCGAGCCGGGCAGGAAGACATGGGCATAATTTGCCGTCTCGTTGAGGAAGAGGTCATGCACGATGACGCATTCCATCGCGGCGAGACCGGCGGCGACATGTTTCGTGTCGGGGTCGGATTGCAGGATGTCCTCGCCCTGGCAGTAAAGCCCCTTGAAGGTGCCATCGACGGCGGCGTCGAGCATGTTGGGGATGCGCAGGCCCGGCTCGGAATCGATGGTGACGCCCCATGCCTCTTCGAAGATCTTGCGCACCTCGGGGAGTTTCACATGGCGATAGCCGGGCAACTCGTGCGGGAAGGATCCCATGTCGCAGGAGCCTTGCACGTTGTTCTGCCCCCTGAGCGGGTTCACGCCCACGCCGGGGCGGCCGACATTGCCGGTGAGCATGGCAAGGTTGGCAATGCCCATCACCGTGGTCGAGCCCTGGGAGTGTTCGGTGACGCCGAGGCCGTAATAGATCGCGCCGTTGCCGCCGGTCGCGAAGAGCCGCGCGGCCGCGCGCAACTCTTCGGCGGGCACGCGGGTCAGCTCCTCGGTCGCTTCGGGGCTGTGGCGGGGGTCGGAGACGAACTCGGCATAGGCCTGGAATTCCTCCCAGTCGCAGCGGGTGCGGATGAACGCCTCGTCATAGAGTTTCTCGGTGACGATGGTATGGGCCAGCGCGGTGACCACCGCGACATTGGTGCCGGGGCGCAGCGGCAGGTGATGCGCGGCTTCGACATGTGCGGATTTCACAAGGTCGATGCGGCGCGGGTCGATCACGATGAGTTTCGCGCCCGCGCGCAGGCGTTTCTTGAGGCGGCTGGCAAAGACCGGGTGGCCGTCGGTGGGGTTGGCGCCGATCACGATCACCACGTCGGTATGCTCGACGCTGTCGAAATCCTGCGTGCCGGCCGAGGTGCCGAAGGTCTGGCCGAGACCATAGCCGGTGGGCGAATGGCAGACCCGCGCGCAGGTGTCGGTGTTGTTGTTCATGAAAACGGCGCGGGCGAGTTTCTGCACGAGGTAGGTTTCCTCGTTTGTGCAGCGCGAGGAGGTGATAACGCCGATGCTCTTCTGGCCGTATGTCTCCTGCAAGCCGCGCATGCGTCTGGCGGCGAAGGAAAGCGCCTCGTCCCAGGAAACCTCGCGCCATGGGTCGGTGATGTTTTCGCGGATCATCGGGTTCAGGATGCGATCCTGGTGGTGGGCATAGCCATAGGCAAAGCGGCCCTTGACGCAGGAATGGCCGCGATTGGCCTTGCCGTTCTTCCACGGGACCATGCGCACGAGCGTGTCGCCCTGCATCTCGGCCTTGAAGGAACAGCCCACGCCACAATAGGCGCAGGTGGTGACGACCGAGCGTTCGGGGGTGCCCAGTTCGACCACCGATTTCTCCTGCAAGGTGGCGGTGGGGCAGGCCTGCACGCAGGCGCCGCAGCTCACGCAATCCGAGGAGAGGAAATCGTCGAGCGCGTTGCCCGCGCTCACGCGGCTGTCGAAACCGCGGCCTTCGATCGTTAGGGCGAACGTGCCCTGCACCTCTTCGCAGGCGCGCACGCAGCGCGAGCAGACGATGCATTTCGACGGGTCGTAGGTGAAATAGGGGTTGCTCTCGTCCTTGGGCAGGTAGCGGTGGTTGTCGCCGCTGGTGTTGCGGGCCTCGAAATGGTTGTCGAGCGCGCCGCCCTCGGGCGCGGTGTAGCGCACGTCGCGCAGGCCCACGGCGCCGGCCATGTCCTGCAATTCGCAATCGCCATTGGCCGAGCAGGTCAGGCAGTCGAGCGGGTGATCGGAGATGTAAAGCTCCATCACGCCGCGGCGGATCTTGCGCACCTTGGAGGAGCCGGTGTTCACCACCATGCCGGGCGCCACCGGCGTGGTGCAGGAGGAGGGCGTGCCGCGGCGGCCCTCGATCTCGACCACGCAGAGCCGGCAGGAGCCGAACGCCTCGACGCTGTCGGTGGCGCAGAGCTTGGGCACGGAAATGCCCGCCTCGGCAGCGGCGCGCATCACGGAAGTGCCGTCGGGCACCGTGACCTCGAACCCGTCGATGGTGAGGGTCACGGGCGCGCCGGTGCGCGCGGGGGTGCCCATGTCGCGGTCATTGGGGATGATGAAATCTTTCATGGTCTGGCCTCAGTCTTTCATCTTGCCGGAAATACTCCGGGGGGAAGGTGACAAAATGCCGTGGCATTTTTCACCGCGGGGGGCAGCGCCCCCCGGCTGGTCGGCTTGTGGCAGCAAGGCGAAACCGTTCATTCCGCGGCCTCCTTGCCATGCGCGAAATCGTCGGGGAAATGGGTGACGGCGGACATCACCGGCAGGGGCGTGAAACCGCCCAGCGCGCAGAGCGAGCCCTCTTTCATCACCTCGCAGAGATCGGTCAGGAGCGGCAGCGCATCGCCATCGCCCTGGGCGATGCGGTCGATGGTTTCGACCCCGCGCACCGCGCCGATCCGGCAAGGCGTGCATTTCCCGCAGCTTTCCACCGCGCAGAATTCCATCGCGAAGCGGGCCATTTCTAGCATATCCGTGGCGTCATCGAAAATCACGATCCCGGCATGGCCCAGAAGCCCGCCTTCGGCGTCGAGCTCTTCATATCCCAGCGGGGCGTCGAATTTCGACACCGGCAGGTAGGCGCCCAGCGGCCCGCCGACCTGTGCCGCCTTGACGGGGCGGCCGGTCATGGTGCCGCCGCCGAGATCGTTCACGACTTCACCCAGCGAGAGGCCGAAAGCAGTCTCGAAAAGCCCGCCGCGGGCCACGTTCCCGGCGATCTGCAAGGTGACGGTGCCGCGCGAGCGGCCCATCCCTAAATCGGCATAGGCTTGCGCGCCCTTCTCGAAGATGACCGGCACGGTGGCGAGGCTGATCACGTTGTTGACCACGGTGGGCCGGCCGAGGAAGCCTTCGAGCGCGGGCAGGGGCGGCTTGGCGCGCACCACGCCGCGCTTGCCTTCCAGCGAGTTCAGGAGCGAGGTTTCCTCGCCGCAGACATAGGCGCCGGCCCCCTTGCGGATCTCCATGTCGAATGCGCGGCCCGATCCCATCACGTCGGCGCCGAGCAGTCCCCTGGAGCGGGCGATCTCGACCGCGCGGGACATGATGGCGATGGCATCGGGATATTCCGAGCGCAGGTAGACATAGCCCCTGGTCGCGCCCACGGCCAAACCGGCGATGGCCATACCCTCGATCAGGGTGAAGGGGTCGCCTTCCATGATCATGCGGTCGGCGAAGGTGCCGCTGTCGCCCTCGTCGGCGTTGCAGACGATGTATTTCTGCGGGGCGTCGGCGTCATGCACGGTCTGCCACTTTATGCCGGTCGGGAAGCCCGCGCCGCCGCGGCCGCGCAGGCCGGAGGCTTTGACCTCGTCCACGATCTCCTGCCCGGTCATCCCGAGCGCCCGGCGCAGACCGGCCAGCCCTCCATGGGCCTCGTAATCGGCCAGGTCGAGCGGGTCGATCACGCCGACGCGGGCAAAGGTGAGGCGGTCCTGGCGTTTCATCCAGTCAAGCTCTTCCACCGGGCCGAGCGCCTTGTCGCTGGTGCCCGCAAGGATCGCGGCGGCGTCCTCGGGCGTGGCGGTGCCGAAACCCATGCGGGTGCCGTTCTCTTCGATCTCGACCAGCGGTTCGAGCCAGATCATCCCGCGCGAGCCGGTGCGGGTGATCTCGACCGCGATGCCCTGTTTCTCGGCCTCGGCGACCAGCGCGGCGGCGACCTCGTCGGCGCCCAGTGCCTTGGCGGCGCTGTCGAGGGGAACATAGAGTTTCATGCGCCAACCTTTTCGAGAAGGGTTTGCATTTTCGCAGCATCCACCCGGCCGATCACGCGGTCATCGACCATCGCGGCGGGGGCGCAGGCGCAAAGCCCGAGGCAATAGACCGGCTCGATCGTGACCGCGCCACCCGGCGTGGTGCCGTGCCAGTCGAGCCCGAGTTTCGCGAGCGTTTCCTCGGCCAGCGCCTTGCCGCCCACGGCCTGGCACGCCTCGGCGCGGCAGATTTTCAGGACGTGCCGCCCGGCGGGGGCGTCGCGGAAATCGTGGTAGAAGCTGATCACGCCATGCAGCTCGGCGCGGCTGATGTTGAGCGCGTCGCAGATGAGCGGACCGGCGGCCTGCGGGACATGGCCGAACGCATCTTGCAGGGCGTGCAGGATCGGCAGGAGCGGACCTTCGAGCGCCTTGTGCGTGTCGATGATCGCGGCGATCTCGTCGGTGGGCGGGCTGTTGGTCATGGCTGGCCTCGAACATGGGGTCTTCGGGCGCGAGTCATGCGGACTTTGCGTTTGGAAATCAATATCGATATTTCGTCAAACGATAGCCTATGCCTATTATGAGCGCAAGCGACCCTTCACCTCCGAAATGCGGCGCGCTTCGTCCAGAAGCGCCGCCAGAACCGGCGTGTGCGGTTCGCGGTAGGGGGCGATGAGGCCCACGGCATGGCCCTGTGCCTGGCTTGCATCTGGCGTGGTGAGCGGGATGAGGCGCAGCGGCTTGCCACCGGCGAGGAAGCGGGCGATGTCCCCGGGCAGCACGGTGAACCAGTCGCCCGAGACGACATGCGCGACCAGCGCCACGGTCGAGTTCGATTCGACCATCGCCTGCGGGGTGATCCCGGCGCTTGCGAGATTGCCGTTGATGATGCGGCGGTTCTGCATGTCGGGGGTCAGAAGGCAGAGTTTCTGGCCATCGAGCTCGTCCCAGCCCACCTGGTCGCGGGTGGCGAAGGGCGAGGCGTCATTGCACACCAGCATGTAGGTTTCCCCGTAGAGCGGTACGCTGCTGACCCGGCCCATGGGTTCGTTGTCGAGATAGGAAAGCCCTGCGTCGATATCGAGATTTTCGAGCATCGAGAGGATCTCGACCGAGGTGCGTGACAGAAGGGTGAAACGCACGTTGGGGTGTTTCTCGGCGAAACGCGACGAAAGCCGCGCCGCCCAGGTGAGCGCGGTGGGAATCACGGCGATGCGCAACTGCCCCGACAGGCCATGGCGGGTGGCGCGCATTTCCTCGCGCAACTGGCGCGTATCCGAGACGATCCGGCGCGCCCAGTCGAGCGCGGTCTGGCCCTCGGGGGTGAGCCCGCCATAACGCGAGCCGCGAAAGACGAGCTGCACGCCGAGTTGTTCCTCTAGCTGCTTGATGCCCGCCGAAAGCGAGGGCTGGGTGATGCCGAGGCGGGCGGCGGCGCGGCCGAAATGCTCTTCCTTGGCCAGCGCGATGAACATTTCGAGCTTGTCGATCATGACCGGCGGCCCCGGTCGTCATGCGGGGGGATGACGAGGCCGGTGGGCCGGGCCGGGCGCGGCCCGGCGCCGCGCGGGAACCCGCGCCCGGGATCGCGGAATCGAGCGGCTGTTTCTTGGCGCCGGCCGGGGCGTCGGGCCGAAACGCCCCGATATTGTGCGGATGGTTGCATCGCCTTGCCTCTTCTGGCGAAATTCGGGCCGGGCGCGGCCTCATGTTCGGGCGTAAGCCTTGCAAGAAAACCGCAAAACCGCAACAGTCGTGGCGTGTTGTACAGGGAGGTGACGATGCGGTGGTCCGGGGTCTGTTGGGCGCGTGCGGCGTGGTTGGGTGCGCTGGTATTCCTGCTGGCGGCGGGGATGGTGCGGGGCGAGGACCGCCGCGTGCATTTCTTCGGCAATTCGCTCATTCATCACCTGAGCGACACCGACGAGACGGCGGTGCCGCATTGGCTGGCGCTCATGGCGCGCGCGGGCGGGCATGAGTTCGCTGCGAGCGGGCAATGGGGGTTCCTGCGCGATTTCGTCAAGGCGGGGCCGGAGGCGAACTGGTCATTCCGGCGTGTGGCGCGGGCTTGGCGCGGGGGCACGTTCGATCCCGGCGGGTTCGACGGGATCGTGGTCAACCCGGCGAATTTCATCCAGAACCGGGCGCCCGACCGGCCCTATGAGGGCGACAACCCCGATGGGGCCTCGCCGCTCTCGGCGATGCTGGACCTGATCGACGGGCATGTGCGGGGCACGCCGCTTTACCTTTACGAGGGCTGGGCCGACATGGCGCCGTTCGTGCGCGGGTTTCCGCCGTGGCAGCGGGCGCTGCGGCGCTATCACGCGTTCAACATGGGCGAGTATCATCAATGGTACGAGGACTATGCCGAGGCCCTGCGCCGGGAGCGGCCGGAACAGCCCATCGTCCTGATCCCGGTGGCGCGGGTGCTGTCGGAGTTGATGAGTGCGCCGCCGCTTGACGAGCTGGGGGCGACGGCATTCTATTCCGACGATGCGCCACACGGGACGCCGGTGACCTATCTTCTGGCCGCGGCGGTGACCTATCAGGCGCTTTATGGCGAGGCGGTGCCGGACGACATGGAGTTGCCCGATACGATCCCGCCAGAGGTGCGCGAGAACTGGCCCGCGATGACGGAACGGATTGCCGAGCTCGTGGGAGAACAGGACGAGGCTGCGGCCGGCGGGGCCGGGGCGGTGGAACGGGCCGATGCGTCGCAGGCGCAGGACGAACCCGAACCGGATGCGGCCAGTGAGGATCAGGCCAGTGACGACCGTGCCGGTGACGGGGAGGCGGCTGATGCGGCCGCAGAGGCGGCTGCGCAGGGCGAGGGGCTCGCCGATCCGGCGCTGGCGATGGGGCTGAACGGCGTTGCCGACTGGTCCACGCAGCATCCCTTTGTCGATCTGATGAAGACGGCCCGGCCATGGCTTGGGCATGTGGGCGACAACTGGGGTGCCTGGGACGCGGCGCGGATGGCGCAGGAGGGGTATCTCGATGACGATGGCTGGCCGCGCCGCATTCCGCCTGAGGTGGATCGGCTCGAGACATTCATCCTCACCGATCAGCCCGAGGCGGCCAGCGATCTTGGCGGGCGGTATCTTGTGCGCTGGCGCGGCGAGGGCAAGCTGGAACTGGGCGGGCGGGCGCGACGCGTGGAATACGCAGGGAACGAGGCGCGGTTCCAATATGCGCCGGGCGAGGGGCTGGTGTCGATCGCGATCACCGAGACCGACCCCGAGGATACCGGCGATCATATCCGCGATATCGAGGTCCTGCGCGAGGACCAGGCCGCGCTGCATGACCTGGGCGTGACCTTCAACCCGGACTGGATCGCGCGGATCGCCGATCTGCGCAACCTGCGCTTCATGGACTGGATGTTCACCAACGATTCACCGGTCACATCGTGGGACATGGCACCGCGCGTGGATGATTTCAGCTATGTCTGGCGCGGGGTGCCGGTGGAGGTGATGGTCGATCTGGCCAACCTTGTCGGGGCGGATCCGTGGTTCACCATGCCGCATATGGCGGATGACGATTTCGTCGAACGGTTTGCCGAGGCGGTGCATGAGCGGCTCGATCCGCGGCTGCATGTCTGGGTCGAGTATTCCAACGAGATGTGGAACCTTGCCTTTCCCCAGGCGCAATGGGCGGTGGAGCAGGCGCGGGAACGCTGGGGCGAGGCGGCGGGAGACGATGCCTGGATGCAGTTCACCGGCATGCGCGCGGCCGAGGTCATGCGGGTCTGGGGCGAAGTGTTCACGGGCGAGGACGCGGCGCGGCTGCGGCGGGTGGTGGCGGTGCATACCGGGTGGGCGGGGCTGGAAGAGCCGCTTTTGACCGCGCCCCTGTGGATGGACGAGCAGGGCGCGGACGCACCCAGCCCGGCGGCGCATTTCGATGCCTACGCGGTGTCGGGCTATTTCGGGTTCGAACTGGGCAGCGAGGACGAGGAGGGGCGGCTCGACGATCTGCGCCGCTGGATCGAGGAGAGCCGCGAGGCCGCCGAGGCCGGGCCGCGCAGTGAAGGGTTGCGGCGCAAGGCGCTTGAGGCGGCGATCGAACCGGTGCGGTTCGATGAGGCGATCGCGCGCGCGGCGCAGGCGGTGCGCGACGGGTCGCTGGCCGAGGTGACCGGCACGCTCTGGCCTTATCACCGCGAGGTGGCACAGCGGCACGGGTTCGATTTCGTGATGTACGAGGGCGGCACCCATGCGGTGGGCCATGGCGCGGCGACCGGCGACGAGAATCTGACCGAGTTCTTCAAGGCATTCAATTACTCGGATGAGATGGCAGCGCTTTATGCCGAGTTGCTCGAGGCATGGGAGGCGCAGGGCGGACAGCTTTTCAACGCCTTCGTGGATGTCGCCCCGCCCAGCCAGTTCGGAAGCTGGGGCGCGTTGCGGCATCTTCAGGACGACAATCCGCGCTGGGACGTGCTGATGGCGCATAACGAGCGGGGCACGGGCGAAGAGGGGCGCGCGCCGGGGGCATTCCTGCACGGGCGGGTGGCCCATGGTGGCCCGGACGGCGAGGCCCTGAACGGGACGGCCGAGACCGATATCCTGATCGCGGGGCCGGGGGAGGACCGGCTGGTCAGTCACGGCGGCGGGGATTTCCTGCATGGCGGGGCGGGCACGGATCTGGCGGTATTGCCGGGACAGCGGTCGGACTATCGCTTTGCGATGGAGGATGGGCGGCTCCTGGCGATGCGCGGAGAGGTGGAGCATCGGCTCGTCTCCATCGAATCGCTGGAATTCGAGGGTGAGCCGGGGCGCACCTATCGGCTCGACCTGCCGGAGTGAGGCGATCTTTCGGAAAATGATCGGGGCCGTGTCAGTTGCCGGTGATCGCGTCGACGAGGGTCCGCGCGCCGCGCGCAGACGAGAAATTCTCGACCACGCGCCTGCGCCCGGCTTGCGACAGGGCTTTCAGGCGGGCGGGGTCGGCGGCAAGTTCGGCAATGGCGCGGGCCAGCGTTTCGGGGTCGCGGGGCGGCACGAGCACCCCGTCACGGCCGCTGGTGATGAGTTCGGGCACGCCGCCGGTGTCGGTGCCGATGGTGGGCAGGCCCATCGACATCGCCTCCATGTAGGCGACGCCGAGGGCCTCGTGCCATGTGGCCAGGACGAAGAGATGCGCCTGTTGCAGATGCGCGCGCACCGCGTTCGCGTCGATGGCGCCGAGGAGCGTCACATGATCGTCGAGGCCAAGCCGCGCGATGTCCGCCTGCAGCTCGACGCGAAAGCCCGATCCGCCCTCGTCATCCTCGCCCGCGATCTCGAGCCGGGCGTCGAGGCCGGAGTCGCGCAACTGGCGCAGGGCCTGCAGGAGGTCCTGATGCCCCTTGAGCCGGTTGAGCCGCCCACAGGAGAAGAGCCGCAGCGGCTGGCCGGATTCGGGCGGGTGATAGGGGTTGTCGCGCGAGAGCACATCGGTATCGACCCCCATCGGTTGCAGGTGGATCCGTGCCGGCAGGTCGGGGCCGAGCGTGGCCTCGAGTTCGCGGACAAGCCGTCGGCTGACGGCGCAGCCAAAGGCGGCGTGGCGCCACTTGAAGCCCTGGCCGGGGCCGTAATCGCCGAGCGCGCCATGCAGGGTGAGCGAATGGGACAGGCCGAACATGCGGCCCGCCAGCGCGCAGATCAGTGCGGCGCGGCCACAGGAATGGGCGTGAACATGGGTGATGCCCCGGGCCTTGCAGGCCCGCGCCAACCGCCGGGCGGCGGGCAGCGAGAGAACCACGTCGCGCGCAAACGCGCGCGGTTCGCGGCGCAGATCGCCCCGGAGCGCGGCAATCGGCGTGCGGGCCAGCGCCAGCGCGGCATTCGCGGGTGCCATGTCGCCCAGGTAGGTAGTGCGCGCAATCGCCGCGTCGGACCAGTCATGCGCGATCAGGCCGGGCGGTGGCGGTCTTGTGCTGAAAAGCGCCACACTGACGCCCATTTTTTCCAGTTCAAGGA
Source organism: Aquicoccus sp. (assembly GCF_041686535.1). Lineage (NCBI taxonomy): Bacteria > Pseudomonadati > Pseudomonadota > Alphaproteobacteria > Rhodobacterales > Paracoccaceae > Aquicoccus > Aquicoccus sp. Next base: position 26,555 of record NZ_JAWLDS010000024.1, read on the forward strand.
TCTCGCGCCAAAAGAAGATATGGGTTTGACCGGGGAACTGGGGTATCAGGATGCCGATTTTAAGGGGTCTGGACACGAAACAGGCTTTCACTTTGACCATGGACGACATGCAACGAAAAAGGTGCGTCACCGATATGGCGCGACCCTGCACCGTGAGGGCGTGGCAGGGCAAGCCCGGTGTCAGCGGGAGTGTGCCTTGCCGGGGCTGAGCATCATCATTCCCGCGTGCAACGAGGCGCGGCAGATCGGGCCGTGTCTGCGGGCGCTTCTGGCGTCAAACCCGAAACCCGGGGCCGGGTCGGGGTCGATTCCCCTGCCGATCCCGGTCGAGGTGATCGTGGTGGCCAATGGCTGCACCGATGACACGGCGCAGGCGGCGCGCGGTTTGGCCGGGGAGTTTCGCGCCACGGGCTGGGATTTCAAGGTGCTGGAGCTTGAGAAGGGCGGCAAGCCCGGCGCGCTCAATGCGGGCGACGCCGCGGCGCGGTTCGGGGCGCGGGCCTATCTCGATGCGGATGTGCGGGTCTCGCCGCCGCTGCTCGACCAGGTGGCGCGGGTCTTGGGGGTGGAGCGCGCGGCCTATGTCAGCGGCACGGTGCGGATCACGGCGCAGGGCAGCCTTGTGTCGCGGCTTTATGCGCAGTGCTATGCGCATGTGCCGTTCATGGCGCAGGGGGTGCCGGGCTGCGGGTTCTTCGCGGTCAACGCGGCGGGGCGGCGGCGCTGGACGCGGTTCCCGCAGATCATTTCGGATGACACGTTCGTGCGGCTTCTCTTCGCGCCCGGGGAGCGGATCGGCGTGGCCGCATCCTATGACTGGCCGGTGGTGACGGGCTGGCGCAACCTCGTGAAGGTGCGCGCGCGCCAGGACGCGGGGGTGCGCGAGGTGCTGGAGCTATTTCCGCAACTGGCGCGCAATGCCAAGGTCACGCGGCCGGGGATCATGGGCAAGCTGGGTCTTTTCCTGCGCAACCCTCCGGCCTTCGCCGTCTATGCCGGGGTCGCGGTGGCGGCGCGTATGCGCAAGACGAATGGCTGGAGTCGCGGACGATGAGCGTGGTGGCACGGGTCTTTGGCGGCGAGAGCGTGGTGGCACGGGCGGCGCGCAGCGCGGGGCTGACCATCGTCGGGTTCGGCACCAGCCAGGTTCTGCGGCTGGCCTCGAACCTGATCCTGACGCGGCTCTTGTTTCCCGAGGCGTTCGGGACGATGGCGCTCATCTCGGTGTTCCTGATGGGGCTGAACCAGTTTTCGGATGTCGGCGTCACGCCCGCGATCATGCAGTCAAAGCGCGGCGACGACCGCGATTTCCTTGATACCGCCTGGACGATCCAGGTGATGCGCGGACTGGGTCTCTTCGCGGTGGCCTGCGCGATCGCGTGGCCTGTTTCGGTGCTCTACGAACTGCCCGAACTGGCGCTCATGCTGCCGGTTTCGGCGCTGACCCTGATCCTGACGGGCTTTCTGCCGACCCGGATGGACAGCGCGCAGCGGCATTTGCGGGTCGGGCGGCTGACCGTGCTGGACATAGCCAACCAGGTGATCGGCATCGGCGCGGCGGTCCTGCTCGCGTGGTGGTGGCAATCGGTCTGGGCGCTGGTGGTGTCGGGGGTGCTGGGCTCGGTGGCGCAGCTTGTCCTGCACCACCTATTCCTGCCCGGCGGATCGAACAGGTTCCGCTGGGAGCCTGCGGCGGCGCGCGAGCTGATCGGTTTCGGCAAGTGGATCTTCCTGAGCACCGTGGCGGGGTTCGCGCTGACGCAGGCCGACAAGCTCCTGATCGGCAAATACCTCGCGCTCGATCTTTTCGGGGTCTACAATATCGGCTTTTTCCTGGCTTCCTTTCCGCTTCTGATGGGCGGGATGCTGGTGCGGCGCATTCTCATTCCCGTCTATCGCGAATGGCCCCCGCGCGAGAGCGCCGCGAATTTCGCGCGCCTCAGGCGGATGCGGCTGATGGTGTCGGGCGCGCTTTTCGGGTTGGTCGCGGTGCTGGCGCTGGGCGGGGTGTGGATCGTCGATCTGCTTTACGATCCGCGCTATGCGATGGCGGGGGCCGTCGTGGTGGTGATCGCCTGCATGCAGGTGCCGCAGATCATCGCGCTGACCTATGACCAGGCGGCACTGGCGGCAGGGGATTCGAAGCGGTTTTTCGTGCTGGCGGGATCGAAGGCGACGGCGATGGTGGCGGCGCTGGTGATCGGGCTGGAATGGGCGGGGCTTTTCGGGGCGCTGATCGGGCAGGGGGTGGCGATGGTCGCGGTCTATCCGGTGGTGATCTGGCTGAGCCGGTCCACCGGGGCATGGGACCGGCTGCATGATGTGGGGTTTGCGTTGCTGGGGCTGGTGCTGATCGCGCTGGCCTTCTGGCTCAATGCCGAGGCGATCGCGGAGTTGGCGGGCCGCGGTCAGGGCTGATCCGGGCGGCGCATGCGGATAAACCTGTCGCACCAGGTTAAAATCTTGTAATATCGCCAAAATGTCACCTTATTTATATGGGATGGCGCTCCCTGTTCGGACGTGAGACTTGGGACGAGTTCTTTTCACATGACGCAGCACCCTGATCCAGCCGTGCCCGGCGAAAACGACATCGCCATCGTGGGCATTGCCGCGCATTTGCCCGGCGCGCCGGGGATTCATGACTACTGGCGAAACCTGCGCGAGGGCGTGGAATCGATTCGCCGGTTGAGCGAGGACGAGCTGCGCGCCGCAGGCGTGCCCGAGGCGCTCTTGCGGCGCCCCGATTACGTGCCCCATGCCGCGCCGCTCGACCGGTTCGAGCATTTCGACGGCGAGTTCTTCGGCTTCAGCCCCAAGGAAAGCGCGATCCTCGACCCGCAGCACCGGCAATTTCTCGAAGTGGCGTGGGAGGCGTTCGAGACCGCCGGCCACATGCCGGAGAATTTCGACGGGCCGATCGGCGTGTTCGCGGGCTGCGGGATGGGCAGCTATTTCTATTTCAACATCTGCTCGAACCCCGACCTGGTCGACCAGGTGGGCATGTTCCTGCTGCGCCATACAGGCAATGACAAGGATTTCCTCTCGACGCGGGTGTCCCACGTGTTCGACCTCAAGGGGCCGTCGATTTCGCTCCAGACGGCATGTTCCACATCGCTGGTGGCGACGCATTACGCGGCACAGGCGCTACTCAATGGCGAGTGCGACATGGCGCTGGCGGGCGGCGTGACGATCGAGTTGCCGCAGGGCCATGGATACGTGTTCAAGGAGGGCGAGATCCTGTCGCCCGACGGGCATTGCCATGCGTTCGACGCGCGCGCGCAGGGCACGGTGTTCGGATCGGGCGCGGGCGTGGTCGTGCTGCGCCGGCTCGAGGATGCGATCCGCGATGGCGATCATATCTGGGCGGTGATCAAGGGATCGGCGGTCAACAATGACGGCGCGGCCAAGGCGGGATACCTTGCGCCGTCGGTCGACGGGCAGGCCGCGGCGGTGGCCGAGGCGCAGGCGATCGCCGGGGTTTCGGCGGATACGGTGGATTACGTCGAGTGCCACGGCACCGGCACCTATCTGGGCGACCCGATCGAGGTTGCGGCGCTGAGCGAGGCGTTTGGCAGGACCACGGACGAGGTGGGCTTTTGCCGGATCGGGTCGGTCAAGACCAATATCGGGCATCTCGACACGGCGGCCGGGGTGGCGAGCCTGATCAAGGCGTCGCTGGCGCTGCATCACCGGGAAATGCCGCCCTCGCTGGGCTTCGAGAACCCGAACCCGACGATTGATTTCGAACATTCGCCGTTTCGCGTGAACGATGTGCTGACGCCATGGGCGCGGCGCAACGGGCCGCGCCGGGCAGGGGTGAACTCGCTCGGCGTGGGGGGCACGAACGCGCATGTGATCCTTGACGAGGCGCCGCAGCGGGCGCCCAGTGAAGAAAGCGACTGGCCGTTCCAGCCGCTGGTCTTGTCGGCGCGATCCAATGCGGCGCTGGACGAAGGCGCGGCGCGGCTGGCGGCGCATCTGCGTGCCAACCCGGACCTGCCGCTGGCCGATGTGGCCTGGACCCTGAAAGAGGGGCGGCGCGCCTTTGACAGGCGTCGCGTCGTGGTGGCGGAAAGCGCGGAACAGGCCGCCGATCTCTTGGAAGAGAACGATCCGCGCCGGGTGTTCACGCATGGTGTCGTGGGCGACCGGCCCGAAACCGTGTTCCTGTTCCCCGGCGGTGGGGCGCAATATGCGGGCATGGCGCGCGACCTTTACGAGACCGAGCCGGTCTTTGCCGAGTGGATGGACCGGGGGCTCGATGTGCTGGGGCCGCGGCTCGACTATGACCTCAAGGCGCTGTGGCTGCCCGAGCCGGGGCAGGAGTCGGCGGCGAACGCGGCGCTTCAACGCCCTTCGGTGCAATTGCCGCTGATCATGATCACCGAATATGCGCTGGCGCAGTTGTGGATGAGCTGGGGCGTGTCGCCCGATGTCCTGTTGGGCCATTCGATGGGCGAGAACACGGCGGCCTGCCTGGCCGGGGTGATGAGTTTCGAGGATTGCATCGGTCTGGTGCACCTGCGCGGGCAATTGTTCGACACGGTCGAGGCTGGCGGGATGCTTTCGGTATCGCTGTCGGCGGAGGAATTGCGGGCGCATCTGGGCGACGACGACCTCGACCTTGCGGCGGTGAATGCGCCGGGGCTTTCGGTGGCCTCGGGGCCGCAGGCGGCGCTCGATGACCTGCAAAACCGGCTGGAGGCGCGTGACGTTGATTGCCAGCGCATCCAGATCGACATCGCCGCCCATAGCCGGATGCTGGAGCCGATCCTGGCGCGGTTCGGTGACTACCTGCGGGCGATTCCGCTCTCGGCGCCGCGCCTGCCGGTCATCTCGAACCGGACCGGGCAGCCCCTGACCGATGCACAGGCGACCGACCCGGAGTACTGGGTGGCGCATCTGCGCGGCACGGTGCGGTTTGCCGATTGCATCGACCACCTGAGCGCGGAACCCGCGCGCATCTATATCGAGATGGGGCCGGGCAAGGCGCTGTCGTCGCTGGCCGCGCAGCATCCGGACGTGCGGCGCGACCAGGTCATTTCGGCCTTGCGTCATCCTGACGACGCGGTGCCCGACGACGAGTATTTCATCGCGCAGCTGGCCCGGGTCTGGGCCATGGGAGGCGATTTCGACTGGGCGCAGGTCTGGGGCGCGGCGCGGCGCAACCGGGTGGTGCTGCCGACCTATGCGTTCCAGCGCAGGCCCTATTTCATCGAACCCGGCAAGGCGCAGGCGCAAGCGTCGGTGCCCACGCACCTGATGCGGGCCGAAGCGATCGAGGATTGGGGCTATCTGCCTGCATGGAAACCCGTGGCCGCCGATTGCGACGTGGATGTCGAGACCCTGGCCGATGCGCCCGCCGAACGCTGGCTGGTCTTCGTGGACGAGACCGGGCTGGGCCGGGACGTGGTGCAGCGGCTGCGCGCGGGCGGGCAGGACGTGATCACCGTGCGGGCGGGCGATACATTCGGCCGCGATGGGGAGGGCGGGTTCGTCCTGTCGCCGGAACGGGGGCGCGAAGGCTATGACGCGCTGGTCGAGGAATTGGCCGCGAGGGCGTGGACGCCCACGCGGATCGCGCATTTCTGGCTGGTGACGCGGGGCGAGGACCATCGCCCCGGCTCGAGTTTTTTCCACCGCAACCAGGAACAGGGCTTCTATGCGCTCTTGTTCCTGGCACAGGCGATGGCGGCGGCGGATTGGGGCGCGGTGCATGTCGCCTGCTTCACAACAGGGGCGGCGCAGGTCAGGGGCGAGGGGCTCGATTACCCCGAGAAGGCGACGGCGCTCGGCCCGGTGCGGGTGATCCCGCGGGAATTTCCGGGGGTGACGGTCTCGACCCTCGATCTGCGGCTGCCCGAGTCGCCGCGTCGGGGACAGGCGGACCTTTCGGAGCTGGGTGCGCGGGTGCTGGAAGAGCTGTTCGCGCATCCCGGCAACCAAGTGGCGGCGCTGCGCGGGGCGCGGCGCTTCGAACAGCGGTTCAAGCCAGCGGCGCTGAAGGCCGAGGGGCCCGCGCCGGTCGCGCTGCGCGACGCGGGGGTTTACCTGATCACCGGCGGGTTCGGCGGTATCGGCCTCACATTGGCCGAGCGGCTGGTGCGCGACACCCGCGCGCGCATCGTGCTGATGGCGCGCACGCCCCTGCCGCCGCGCGATGCGTGGGAGGATCACATCCGCCGGTTCGGCGCGCATGATCCCACGTCGCGGCGGATCGCGGCGGTCGAACGCCTTGAAGGTCTCGGTGGCCAGGTGATGGTGGTGGCTGCCGACGTGTCGAATATTGAGGAAATGCGCGGCGCGCTGGAACAGGTGCAGATCCGGTTCGGCGCGGTCAACGGCGTGATCCACGCGGCCGGCGTAATCGCGGATGAGCCGATCCTGAGCAAGTCGCCCATGGTGGTCGAGGACGTGTTTACGCCGAAAGTGCACGGGCTGCAGGTACTGGACACCCTGTTTCCCGATGGCAGCCTCGATTTCCTGGTGCTGTTCTCGTCGTCATCGACGGCGACGGCTCCGGCCGGCCAGGTCGATTACGTGGCGGCGAATGCCTATCTCAATGCTTACGCACAGGCCCGCGCGGGCGATGCGACACGGGTGGTGGCGATCAACTGGGGCATATGGGCCGAGGTCGGCATGGCCGCCGAGGCGCTGGGCGTGGGCAGGCAAGCCCCCGACCGGAGCGAAAATGCGGTGGCGCAGCCGTTGCTCGACGTGGCGACGTTCGATCCTGACGGCAACCGGTTGTTCAAGACGCGGCTTTCAACCGCGCAATGGGTCCTGGGCGAGCATCGCACGGGTGGAAACCAGGCCCTGATGCCCGGCACGGGGTATATCGAGATCGCGGCGCAAGCCCTCGACGCGCAGGAGGAAACCGGACCATTCGAGATACGCGACCTTTACTTTCTGCGCCCGCTTGACGTGAGCGACCATGCCCCGCGCGAGATGCGCGTGACGCTGACGCGCAGCGATGCGGGCTATGCGATGAAGGTGCAATCGGCGCGCGAGATCGAGGGGCGCACGGGCTTTGAAACCAATGCCGAGGCGACGCTGGCGCTGTTGCCGATGGCGGCGCCTGCGCGGGTCGATGTGGCGGGGCTGGAGACACATTTCCGCGATGCGCGGATGGCCGAGCCGGGGCGCACGTTGCGCAGCCCGCAGGAGGCGCATCTCAATTTCGGGGCGCATTGGCGGGTGCTGACGCGCGTGGGGCTGGGCGTGGACGAGGGCGTGGCGCGGTTGCGCCTGCCCGAGGCGCTGCGCGAGCCGGGCTATATCCTGTCGCCGGGGCTGATGGACCTGGCCACGGGATGGGCGATGGAGTTGATCGAGGGCTATGCGCCCACGCATCTTTGGGTTCCGGTCTCCTATGGCGCGGTGCGGGTCCATCGCCCGCTTCCGGGCGAGATCGTGAGCTGGGTGCGCATCGCGGGCGAGAACCGCGCCGAGGCGGGGGCGGCGAGTTTCGATGTCACCATCTGCGACTTGCAGGGCAATGTCTGTGTGGAGGTGCATAATTTCTCGATCCGGCGGCTCGAGGCCGATGCGCCGCTGATCGCCGCGCCGTCGTTGCAGGGGCTTGAGTTTCCCGGGACCGGCGGCGATCGGCCGCTGTCGCCTGCCGAAGAGCGGCTGCGCCACAACCTGCGAGAGGGCATTCGCCCCGACGAGGGGGCTGATGCCTTCCTGCGCGCGCTGGCCATGGGACAGGCACAGGTGGTGGTGTCGTCGCTGAGCCTGCCCGACCTGATCCGTCAGGCCGAGGATACCGGCGCGGAGGAGGGCGAAAGCCAGACGTTCGAGCGGCCCGACCTGGAGACCGAATACAGCGCCCCCCAGGGTGCGATCGAGGAAAAGCTGGCGGCGTTCTGGAGCGCGCTTCTGGGGGTCGAGAAGGTCGGGGCCGAGGACAATTTCTTCGACCTCGGCGGGCATTCGCTGATCGCGGTGCGGCTTTTCGCGCAGGTGCGCAAGACTTGGAATGTGGATTTCCCGATCTCGGTCCTGTTCGAGGCGCCGACCATTCGCGCCTGTGCGCGAATGATCGAGAATGAAGGGGTCGCGATGGAAGGCGAAAGTGAAAGCCCTACCGACAAGGCGGCCAAGGCCCCTGAGCGGCGCTTCACCCATATCGTGCCGATGCACCAGGGCGAAGGCGGGCCGCGGCGTCCGTTCTTCCTTGTCGCGGGAATGTTCGGCAACGTGCTGAATCTGCGCCATCTCGCGCATCTTCTGGGGACGGACCGGCCGTTTTACGGGCTCCAGGCGCGGGGGCTCTATGGCGACGACGCGCCACATGGCAGCATCGTCGAAGCCGCGGCCGATTACCTTGCCGAGATTCGGGTGGTTCAGCCCAAGGGGCCTTACCTGCTGGGTGGGTTCTCGGGCGGAGGGATCATCGCCTATGAGATGGCGCAGCAACTGCGCGATGCGGGCGAGGAGGTGGCGGCGCTGGTCTTGCTCGACACGCCCTTGCCGCGCCGCCGACCGCTCAGTGCCGGGGATCGGCTGCGCATCCAGTTGCAGGAGTTGAAGGCGGGTGGCGTGCTCTATCCGTTCAGGTGGCTGGCGCGGCGCGTCCGGTGGGAGATCGTCAAGCGCCGCGCACCGGTTGCGGGCGAGGGGGAGACCGCGCCAACCGCGTTTCACAACAGCGCCATTGAGCAGGCTTTCCTGGGCGCGGTTGCGCAGTATGACCTGCTGCCCTGGGACGGGCCGGTTGTCCTGTTCCGTCCGCCGCTGGTGGGCAAGTGGCAGGTGGGTGCGGGCCGCTGGGTCAATTCCGAGCGCGCCTATGTCACCCATGACAACGACTGGAGCCCGTTCGCGCCGCTGATCCAGGTGGTCGAGGTGCCGGGCGATCACGACTCGATGGTGCTCGAACCCAATGTGCGGGTTCTGGCGGCGCGGATGAAACGCGCCATCGAGGATGCCGAGAACCCGGCGGCCCGGGCATCGCGGGTGTCCGCGCTCGCCCCCCGGCCTCAGGCGGCGGAATAGACCATGGCGCAGATTCTGACCATCATCCTGAACTATCGCACCCCGGCGATGACGCTGCAGGCGGCCGAGGCGGCGCTGCGCGAGATGGAGGGGATCGAGGGCGAGCTGGTGATCGTCGACAACGACAGCGGCGACGGCTCGTTCGAGACGCTGCAAGAGGGGGTGCAATCGCGCGGCTGGGATGTGCGGGTGCTGCAATCGGGGCACAATGGCGGCTTCGGGGCAGGCATGAATTTCGGGATGCGTGCGGGGCTGCGCGATGGGTCTGCGCCCGATTACTATTACATCCTCAATTCCGATGCCTTTCCGGATGCGGGTGCGATCCGCGTGCTGCTTGATTATCTCGAATCCCGCCCCGGGGTCGGCATTGCGGGCAGCTGTATCCATGGACCTGAAAAGGACATCCATTTCACGGCCTTTCGCTTCCCTGGTATCCTCAGCGAGTTCGAGGGCGCGATCCGCTTCGGGCCGGTGACGCGGATGCTGGCCGATCATGCCGTGCCCATGCCGGTGCCCGAGAAAAGCGGGCCGGTCGATTGGCTGGCAGGGGCCAGCATGATGCTGCGGGCGCGGGTGCTCGACGAGATCGGGATGTTCGACGAGGCGTTCTTTCTCTATTTCGAGGAAACGGATCTCTGCCGTCGCGCCGCGCTGGCCGGCTGGCCCACGCATTACGTGGCCGAAAGCCGGGTGACGCATATCGGCTCGGTCAGCACGGGCATGAAGGGCTGGGATCGGGTGCCGGAATACTGGCTCGACTCGCGTTGGCATTATTTCGTCAAGAACCATGGGCTTGGCTATGCCGTGCTGGCGACGCTGGCGCATGTGACGGGGGGAAGCCTTCACCGTCTGCGTGCGCTGCTGCAGTGGCGCGGCCTGGCCGATTCGCCGCATTTTTTGCGCCGCCTGATCGTCCATGACGCGAAATCGCTGGTAGCGGCGCCGGTGCGGCGCGGGGGACAAACCGCCGGAAGCGGGCCGAGGGGCACATCCGGCCGGAAGGAAGGAAAATCGTGATGACCACGCAAACCATGATCGTGATCGGCAACGAAAGCCTTGCCATCCAGTGCAGTGAGAAAGTGATCGCGGCGGGGCATGTTCTTGCCGCGCTGGTCACGCGCAACGATGACATCGCCGGATGGGCCAGCGCGCGCGGTGTTTCCGTGATCGCGCCGGGGGCCGGGCTGGCCGGACGGCTTGAGGGGATCGCGCATGACTGGCTCCTGTCGATCGCCAATCTCGACATGCTGCCGGAGGAGGTGCTGGACCTGCCACGCCGGGGGGCGGTGAATTTCCATGACGGGCCGCTGCCGGCCTATGCGGGCCTCAACGCGCCGGTGTGGGCCTTGCTGGCGGGCGAGCGGCGGCACGGGATTACCTGGCACATGATCGAGCGGCGCGCCGATACCGGCGGGATCATCGAGCAGGTGATGTTCGACATCTCTGAAAGCGACACTGCGCTGACGCTCAACACCAAGTGTTACGAGGCGGCGATGAGCTCGTTCGGGGCGGTGCTGGAAAAGCTGTCGCGCCCGGAGGCGCCCGTGGTGGCGCAGGATCTTTCGCAGCGCAACTATTTCGGGCGTGACCGGCGGCTCGCGGTGGCGGGGCGGATCGATTTCGCGCACCCCGCCGAAGAGGTCGTGCGGATGGTGCGCGCGCTCGATCACGGGCCGTACTGGAACCCGCTCACCGCGCCCAAGTTCGAGGTTGCGGGGCAGGTTCTGCTGGCACGCGGCGCGCGCATCCCACGCGAACCGGCAGGCGCGGCGGCACCGGGCACGGTTCTGGAGGTGGATGACGACGCGCTTCGCGTGGCGACGGGCACGGTGCCGGTCGTGCTGCAGGGGGTTACGGCGATCTG
>NZ_JAWLDS010000025.1:0-37329 GCF_041686535.1 Aquicoccus sp.
CCCGCCCGAACCCGTGCCCGGGTAGCTCAGGGGTAGAGCAGTGGATTGAAAATCCTCGTGTCGGTGGTTCGATTCCGCCCCCGGGCACCACTTTAACCGCACGAGATCAGAATCCCGGGGGGGCATTTTTCAGAAGCACCTGACGCGCTGCATTGGGACCGGATTCCGTATTGGGGACGATGGACCTCACATCAATTGGACTGCGAAGTCACCTTGGCATGATGGCGAGAATTCTCTTTGCCCCGCTTTGATTTCCGATCACAGGTGTCGGCCACACCAAGACAGAGATCGCCGCCAAATGCTTGTCACCAAAGCTTTCGCAGGCGCGGGAAAGAAATCAAGTTCCCGAGAAAATCGAGAAACGTTGGCCTGCATGGGTATTCCGTCCGGGACGGGAAAGATCGCTTGGATACACCAGGACCTGTTCGAACTTTCGCGGATATGCATGACCTTTCGGCCGATACCGACCTCGCGCATGGAATGCGTAGCCAACTTACATTTTCACCCGCTCCATTTTCGGATCGAGAAGCGGTTTGAGCGCCGCCTTTGCACCGTAGCGTCGGCCTGCGATCTCGATGGACCAGTCACCCGCAGCGACCCGCTCTGCGGTACAAGAAGTGTCGGTTTCCACGAAGCCGATTCCCGTCGCGCCGCCGAGGGTATGACCATAGGCACCGACCTGGATATAGCCGACAGGTTTTCCATCGAGATGGATAATTTCATTGCCATGCAGGAGCGGCTCGGGATCGCTCAGCAGAAACTGAAGCATGCGCCGTCTTGGCGTGCCGGCGGCCTTGATATCGGCAAGGGCATCTCGGCCGACAAATCCGCCTGGTTTTTCGAGCTTCACCGCGAAACCGAGCCCGGCCTCGATCGGGTTGTCGGTGTTGTCCACATCGACGCCGAAATCCCGATATGCCTTTTCGAGCCTGAGCGAGGAAAGTGTTTGCATGCCCGCATTGCGCAAGCCGTGCTCGGCGCCGGCTTCGACAAGCAGATCATAGACCTGGACCGCATGCAGGCTCGGCACCTGAAGTTCCCATCCGAGTTCACCGACATAGGTGACACGCAGCGCGAAAACCCGGAAGAACCCGAGGTCGATATCCTGCGCGGTCATGAACGGGAAAGCCGCGTTCGAGAGATCCGCGTCGCTGACAGTCTCCAGAATGGTACGGGCCTTCGGGCCATGCAGGTTGATCTGCGTGATCCCGCCGGTCATGTCGGTGATCGTCACGAACTCGCCCGGTTCAACGTGACGCCGCATCCAGGTTTCGGTGTGGCCGTGGCTGTTCTCGCCGACAACCACCATGAAGCGGTCCTCGGCCATGCGGGTGACCGTCAGGTCGGCTTCAAACCCGCCTGCCTCGTTGGCCCATGCAGTATAGACCACCCGACCGATCGCGACGTCCACATCGTTGCAACTGATGCGGCTGAGAAGTGCGCAAGCGTCACGCCCCTGGACGAGGAACTTCGACATCGACGACATGTCCATGAGGACTGCGTTTTCACGCGCGGCGCGATGTTCGGCGGCGTGCCAGCCGAACCAGTTCTGCCGTCCCCAGCCATAGGCTTCGATCCTTGCATCTTGCGGTGTCGGCGCGAACCAGTCGGGCAATTCCCAGCCGTGGCTTTCGCTGAAATAGGCTCCTGCCGCCTTTAGCCGGTCGTGCAGCGCAGACCGCTTGAGCCCGCGCGCGGTCTTGAAGCTCTCGTTCGGGAAGTGCGCGCCGAAGCTTTTCGCCAGCAGTTCGGGTGTTCGCGCGCGGCGGAAGGCCGGGGTGTTGTGGGTGCCATCGGCGAAGCGGTCCACGTTGAACGAGGTGTGATCGACCGGGCAGCGACCATCGACGATCCAGTGCGCCAGCATCTTGCCGATGCCCGGACCATAGAGGATGCCCAGCGAGTTCATGCCTGCCGCGACCCAGCAATTGCGCAGGCCCGGGGCCTCGCCGACAAGTGGTGCCAGGTCGGGGGTAAAGCTTTCCGGGCCGCAAAAGAACTTGCGAACGCCGGCCTCGGCAACGCTCGGCACCCGGCTGAAGGCGGCTTCGAGGTGAGGGGCCATGCGATCCCAGTCGGGCGCGATCTCGCCAAAGGAAAAATCCTCGGGGATCGCGTCGACCATCCAGGGTGCCGCATCGGGCTCGAAGAGGCCCACCAGAAGCCCCCCGACCTCTTCGCGATAGTAGGACCAGTTGTGCGGATCCTCGAGCAGCGGAAGATCGCGGTCGATGCTGTCGATCTCATCCGTGATGAGATAGTAGTGCTCGGCCGCCTGCAACGGCAGGTTCAACCCCGCCTTCGCGCCGATCTGGCGCGACCACATGCCGGCGGCAATAACCACATGCTCGGCGGCGATCTCGCCCTGATCGGTGCGCACCCCCGCGGCACGGCCGTTTCGCACAAGTATTTCGCTGACAGCGATATCCTCGATCACCTGCGCACCGCGCTTGCGCGCGCCGCGGGCAAGCGCCATCGTCGTATCGACCGGGTTGGTGCGGCCTTCCTTTGGATACCAGAAGGCAGCGAGCGTGTTGGAAAAGTCGCCGATGGGAAACCGTTCGGCGGCCTCTGCAGGTGAAATCTCGTGGATCTCGAAGCCATGCAGGTTCATGAACGCCGCACCCCGGCGCATCTCTTCAAGTCTCTCGGGCGTATCGGCGGGTTGAATATAGCCGACCTCGCGCCAGCCGGTTGCCTGCCCCGTCTCACTTTCAAGATTGGAGATGAGGTCACGACCATGCAGGTAGAGTTCGCACTCCCACTCCGCGCCCAGCACGGCAGGAACGATCTCTCCCGCCGCGTGCCAGGTTGTGCCGGATGTCAGCTTGTCGCGCTCCAGCACCACGACATCACTCATGCCAAGCTGGGTCAGGTGATACGCGATGTTGCAGCCGATCGAGCCGCCGCCGATGATGACGACCTGGGCCTGGCTGGGAAGGGTCGGGTTCATCTCGAAGACTCCTTTGATCCGCAGAATTTGATCAAATCCTTGCCTTGACCGGAGGACAAAATCAAGCAATTGATTGAATCACCATTCAGTGAAGAGCGATGCCCAGCGTCAAACCCAACGCACCAAGGTCGAGAACGGCGCCGCCAGAGGCGCGGCGCCGGCAGTTGATCGAGGCAACGATTGCCTCGATCAGCAAGCACGGCATCTCGGGCACGACGCTCACCAAGGTCACACAGGAGGCCGGGCTGTCACTCGGACTCGTGAACTTCCATTTCGAGAACAAGGAGGCGCTGCTGGCCGCGACCCTGCGGCATCTTGCAGACGAGCATCGCGCGCTATGGATCAGCAAATCATCGCTCTGCGAAATCGATGCCGCGACCAAGCTGCAGGCGATCGTCGATGCACAGTTTCATCCGAGGATATGCAACCGCCGAAAGCTCGCCGTATGGTTCGCCTTCTTCGGCGAGTCCCGGCACCGACAGGCCTATCGCAAGATCTCGGGCAATGTCGATCTGGAGCGGCAGAACGTCACCGCCGGCCTGTGTGACCAGATCATCATAGAAGGCGGCTATCAGGGAATATCGGCACAGGCGATGTCCCGAATGCTCGAGGGCCTTTTCGACGGGCTTTGGCTCAATATCCTGATGTACCCGGACCGTTTCACGCGCCAGACCGCGCGTGATAATGTCGCCAGCAACCTCAATCTCTGGTTTCCGCGACATTTTCCCGGCTGATACTCAGATGCGAGCGGCTCAGCCAGACGAGCGGCCGCTCCATGCGCGGCAGGATCGAGCGGGCAGCGATCGCAAGCATGAGACCGCCGCGTTCAGCCCGGGCACGATCATGGACGCGACCGGCCCGGTCACTGGAAGTATCGCATGGGCCCAAGGGTTTGAGTTCATGCCGCGTCGGACAGGTTTCCAAGCAGAACCGCGGTCATGTCGAGCGGCATGTCGACCGGGTGGGCGCCGAGGTCGATGCCGGGGTCGTAATGCACCGAGTCCCTTGTGATGCCGCTCAGGTCTGCCGTCGCATCGACGAAGATCCATTGCGGAGCGTGCTCGCTGGGCAGATTGACGGCGGTGCGCAACACCTCCAGCGCATCGCCGGGGGTGACCTCGCCACTCTGGTCGATATCGGCGGCAATGTGATCCAGCGGGCCGGCCGGGCCAAAGCCGGGCTGCAACCCCACCGCGATGCGCAGGATTTCCAGCGCATCATTGGGAGTGATGCCGGTCTCGGCAGGGTTGAAAGCATGGCTTGCATCGACCGTGCCCACCGCACCCGCAGGGATGCCCTCGAGTGTGAAACCTCCATCGGGGCCGGTGAGTGCGCTCACGCTGCTGCCATCGTCCAGGCTGGCCGTGACCTCGGCGCCTTCCAGCCCGGTGCCGCCGCGGGTGGTGATGGCTCCGTCGCGTTCGACGCTCAGCGCAGCCAGGAACAGTACGTCGCTGTTGTTGTCGAGATCTGCGTCGTAAACTGCGGTAGAAACCTCGGCGATCACCGGCTGCGCCATCACCTCCAGGCCCGAGGGTAGCGCGAAATCAAGACGCGTGCTCGCGCCTGGCGCAAGATCCGGCAGAACGATCTCGCTCAGGGTCTGGGTCAAAGGTTGCGTATCCGGCAAGCCTGGGCCGTCCAATGCGGCATCGGGTGCGCTGAGCTCAAGCCATCCGGCACCCGACGCGATGTCACCCGCGTTTGTCACCGTCACCGACAGGACGGTCGCGCCGCCGGCCGCAGGTTGCTGTTCCAGCAAGACCTCCAGGTCGGCATTCCCCGACACCTCGATCGGCGTGGCGAACATGTCCACGGCTGGTACGAGCCCATCACCTTCGGCCCGCGCGTGCAGCCACCAACTGCCGCTGGCAAGTGCGGCGAAATCCCAGTCAAAGCTCAACGCCCCGGCTTCGTTGGCGGGCACCACGGCCTCGATCACGGTGAAGCCGGAGAGTGCGTCGGGGGTTTCCGAAACAAAGAGCGTGAGCGCGATCTCGTCGGCATCGCCCGGTGCAAGGTCGATCTCAACCACCCCGGCACGTGTGCCCGGTGGGGTGACTATCCCCGTGATGCTCGCTTGCGGGCCGGTCAGCATGTCGCTGGCCTCATAGCGCACATCGCCAAGGCCGGCCTCATCGACCAGCCGCACATCCCATATGCCGGCCACCGGGTTTTGCAACGCCACATGACGGCCCAGTGGTCCGGTGAGATCATCCACCAGGGCAATAGCGCCGGCAAACCCGGTATCGGTGCCAAAATCCGCCTCGGTCAGGACAGTGCCATCTGGCGCAATCAGCTCAAGCCTGGCCGTGTCGGAGTCATTCTGCCACTGGGCGGAGAGGATCACCAGGTCCTGCTCGGGGCCCAGTTCCCAGCTGCCGATCTCTTCGATCGCCTTACGCCCCATGACTTCGTAGCTACCATCGAGCCAAAAGCGCAGCCCGGCCGAGGTGGTGCCATAGAGCGGCACCGAGAAGCTGGTCCAGGCGGCGGCAAAATCGTTCGCATTGTCACCGTCGGATGAGAATTCCGCCAGCCCGCTGCCAGAGCGCGACAAGCCACCGATCAGGGGGATCGCCTCCGGGAAAGTGGCAATGGCCGAAACAGAGGCTCCAAGATTGGTCACGTCATCCAGCGTCTCGCTCGTGAACCGGGCCTCGCCTGTGATCATCTCGCCCAGGAAACTTGCCGCCAATCCGGCCGAGAATGTAGGCCGCGCGAAATTGACCGAGATGTCGCCAGCCAGCTTCATCAATTCGAAGGCGAGAACATCGCCTTCATCAACCCCCAGCCAGCGGGTCATAGGCGCGGCGATGCGCTCGATCTCGCCGGGCAGCAGGTATTCAACCTTGCTTTCGGCCTCGAATCCCAGTGTGGCCTCGGCGCCTGCGATCTTGCCGCCGACATTGCCGCGCACGGGCGAGACGAAGAGATCGGTATTCGGCCCCACGGTCATGTCGATCTGCGCACTGACCTCGGGCCATTCCTCGGGGTCCTGCGTGCTCAGGTTCTCGGCGGCCAGCTTGCCCCCCTGCACGAAAAGCCCGGTCGTGCCTAGCGGCTTGTTGAGTCCGTCAATGCCAAAGCCGAAGCTGTCGATGGCCAGCGGGTCCCATGTCGCACCGATCTCGGCCTCCAGCGTCAGGCCCTTGAAGAGGAAAGGCAGCGTGCCCTTGAACCCGGCCTCGACCTCCTTCTCCACCGTGTCGAGCGCAAAACGCATTTCCTCGACCAGCGGCCGCCCCGGCGCGGGTTTGCTGCCTTCCTGGCCCTCGTAGATGATTTCGCCGACAACATCCCAGTTCCAGCCCTCGGCATCCGTGCCGATACGCAGGAACTTGTCGCCCTTGGCGAAAAGGTCCTCGTCCTCATCCTCGCGGGCAAGGTCGAGCGTCAGCTTGCTCGTGGTGCTGTCGGCGAGGAAACTGTATTCCCGTGCCACTGTCTCGCCCCAGCTGAGCTCGGCCTTGCCCATCAGGTAGATGCTGTCGGTCAGCATGTCATAACTCATGCCGAGATTTGAGAACTCGACCGAGAACGGCGCCCCCTCGGGCAGCGGCAGCGCGAGAGCCTCGTCGGTGAACCAGCGCCCGGTGCCCAGTTCCGACAGGCCAAAGGATGGGCCCTCGTCGCCGACGTTCAACGCCAGAAGCCCGCCCTCGGTGCTGAAGGCACTAAAGGCGTCGCCGAATTCCAGATCGGTGCGCAGCACGATCCCATCGGATCTGAGCGCGATGTCGGAGAAGCTCATCTCGATCAGATCGCCGACCAGCCGGTGCGATTCCTCGATGCCCCTGTCCTCGAAATCCGATACGCTGAGCGTGGTCATGTCGATGGTAAAGCCACCTTCCATGAATGGCCTGTCCGTGGCGAACTGCCCTGAAAACACCTTGCCAAGAACGCTCAGCTTGCCATCTTCGATCGTGGCTTCGGCGCCTTCAATTCTCAGCAGGTTGGCCGCGCCCCCTTTCAGCCCGATCGTGAGTGTCTTGCCGGGATCCAGCGTGATCGGGCTGTCGCGGTCGACGCGCCCCCAGTCCCCCTCGGCCTCGATCAGAAGATTTCCGGTATCGACCAGATCCCATTCGAAGCTGTCGGTCGTGCGCCCGCCCAGCGTCGTTTCGGCGATGACCGTCACCTCGTGACGGCCCGGTTCGGCATCCGGCGCGGCGGTGATGGCCTTGGTACGCGGATCCAACGCCACACCGTCGGGCAAGCCTTCGACAGCAAAGTCGAGCGCGCCCCCCTGCGGGTCGGTGAAGTAATCGTCAAGCCGAACGGTGTCGGCGTCTTCATCCAGCAGGGTCACGCGCGTCTCGAACAGGGTCGAGACCGGTGCACGCAGGGCCTCCGGAATGCCCAGTGTCAGGTTGGTGGGTCTGCTGCTGCCATCGGGGTTGATGTCGCCCAGCAGGGTCAGGCCACCAGCTTCGAGATCCAGTTTGAAAAGCTCAAGACCGAGATCCGGGTCATTATATGTAAAGATCAGTGTTTCGGCATCGAAGTAGGTCTCTTCACCCCAGAAGCCCGAAAGCCGCGCCGCGTCGGTCACGAAACGCGTGCCGTCCTGCGTACCGTCGGACACCCATATATGATAGGTGTCCGGGGCCGTTTCCACCTCGAGCAAGAGCCTGCCGTCAGGCAAGTCGCGCGATTGAAAGTGATTGCTGTTCGACTCGACGATCCTTGCCGTTCCGGCAGCGGTGCCATCCGTGACCCAGACCGCGTTGTCTTCATCCGATTTGACGATGTGCCGCTCGTTCACGACCGCCACGTGACGCACCCCGCCAACATCGTCGGCCAGCTTTCGCGTGCCTGTCTCGGTGCCATCGGTGATCCACAGCCCGCGTGATGCCTCGCTGAGATCAGCGGATGAGCCGTCGATTGCCGTGAAAAGGATCCGCCCGTCTGAAAAGGTTCCGAAGTCCGAGGGTGAACTGTCGAATAACCCGGGATTGATATCGGCCAGAAGCTGGGTGCCGTCCTCGGTGCCATCGGTCCTCCAGAGTTCGCGGCCCGTGGAAATCACACCCGTTATATCGCCGACGCGATAGGGCAGATCGAAGGATATGATCGGCCCGCCGAAAAACTCTCGCGTCTCGCCGATGACGGACACGACCGAGATCGGACCCTCGCCCAATGCCTCCATGGTTTCGAGACTGGGAGCGAACCAGCGCTCGCCTGGACTGTAGGCGAAATAGTTCTGGGTTACGCTACCCTCGCCCCCTTGATAGGTGATCTTTATGGTGACGTTTTCATCATTGGTCACGAAAACCGGCGGGCTCACCGCGGAGATGGTGATCGGGCCTGGACCCAACTCGGCCAGCCGGTCCGAGTAGACGCCGAGCGAGCCGCTGCCCCCGCTGCCAATGCTGGTCCCGGCAAAGGCCGTGCCATCGGTGCCCGTAAACGCCGCCACGACGCCAGCGCCCGATTCGCCCCGCACCTGGAAGCCGACCCCGCTCTCGTCGAAAAAAACCTTTGGAATCAGTTCATGACCCACGAGGTCATCATGATCGAATTGTCGCGCGCCGAGCGCGCCGAAAAGGGTGCGCGTTTCACTCAATCCGATCGGATCGAATGGCTGATTGGTCGGATAGGCGGCTTCGCCCGGCCCGCGTTCGAACAGCTCCGGTTGATCGGGGGCCACGAATGTATCTGGTTCATGGGGAACGGTGCCTTCCGGCGTGCCATCGGTCACCCATTCCTCGTATGTCCAGCTTCCGCCCTCGACAATGGGTGGCAAGCCAACCTCGAACTTCAGGCGCCCGTCATCAAGCTCCATGATGTTCAGGCTCCAGATCGAACTTGACCCGGGTCCCGGCTGGAAATCGCGCAGCATCACGGTGCCTGCCTCGGTGCCGTCTGTGACCCAAAGCTCGCGCCCGTGCTCGCCGTCATCGGCGGTAAAGACAACCTTGCCGTTGCGCAGGGCGATGAAACTCTCGGGGTTGCTTCTGAGGGGCGATTCCCATTCGTCGATACCCGGATTGATATCCTTGAGAAGCGTGGTGCCCGCGCTGGTGCCGTCGGTGATCCACAACTCGCGCCCGCTGTCGCTGTAGGGCATGTCCTGACCGGCCTCGGCGGAAAAGACGATCCGGCCATCGCCCAGTGGCGTCATGTAGCGCGGCGTGCTGCTGTCGCGGTCGCCGCCGATGTCCCTGAGAACGCCCGTGCCCTCTTCCGTTCCGTCGCTGACCCACAATTCGTCACGCCGAAACAATTCATCGCTGGCCTGAAAAACCACGCGGCCATCTGGCAATGTGGCCAGATAGCGGGGGTTGCTGCTTATGAAATCGGGGTTGTCCGGCCAGGGCGTGTTCTCCGGTGGCAGGATGTCCTGAACCATCCGGGTGCCTTCGGGGGTGCCGTCGGTAGCCCAGAGTTCGTCGCCGTGGACACCATCATTTGCGGAAAAGAATATCAGTTTCGACATGGCCGGGGCCCTTATCAAATGCCGTTACGTGGCGGTTAAGATCAATTGTCGTAATATTTCAGTGAAGATCGATTATTGCGCTCGCCGCCGTGCTGACCTTGATCCTGATCAATATGTGCGCGGAAAACAGCGAGGCGATGCAGCATCAGCCACGGCTGGAAAATCCGCGGACTTGCCTATATTTTGCGCATTCGCTGAAGGCCGCGTCGGTCGGAATGTCCTAATCGAGCCATCACGCATTTGCGGAATGGACCTGCCGACCGCTTCGGGGTCTAATCACGGAATGAACGACACGGTGAAATTCGATGAGATGTGGGGTCGTGACGGGATGCTGCGCGCACCCTACGAACGGTTTCAGGGCTGGTTCGAAGGTGAGGATCCCAAAAGCCTGCGCGCCAAGCAACGCGAGGCCGAGGAGCTTTTCCGCCTGACCGGGATCACCTTCAACGTCTATGGCAGGGCCGAGGCCGAGGAACGCCTGATCCCCTTCGACATCATCCCCCGCATTATCTCGGGGCGCGAATGGCAGCGCCTTTCGCGCGGCATCGACCAGCGGGTGCGCGCGATCAACGCCTTTCTGCACGATATCTATCATCGCCAGGAAATCGTCCGCGCCGGGCGCATCCCGCAAGAAATGATCGCGCGCAACGTCGCCTTTCTCCCACATATGATCGGCGTCGCCCCGCCCGGCGGCATCTATACCCATATCGTCGGCATCGACCTCGTGCGCACCAACGACGACGATTTCTTCGTCCTCGAAGACAATGCCCGCACACCGTCGGGCGTGTCCTACATGCTGGAAAACCGCGAAACGATGCTCCAGATGTTTCCCGAACTGTTCAGTCGGAACCGCGTGCAGCCGGTGCAGAACTATCCGCGCAAGCTGCGCCAGTCACTCGCGGCCTGCGCGCCCGCAGGGTCGGGGGGGCGGCCCTGCGTGGCGGTGCTGACGCCCGGAATTTACAATTCGGCCTATTTCGAACATGCCTTTCTGGCCGACCAGATGGGGGTGGAACTGGTCGAGGGGCATGACCTGCGCGTGGTGGACGGGCGCGTGGCGATGCGCACCACGCGCGGCTACAAACCCATCGACGTGCTCTATCGCCGGGTGGATGACGACTTTCTCGACCCGCTCAACTTCAACCCGGACTCGACGCTGGGCGTGCCGGGCATCATGGATGTCTATCGCGCCGGCAGGATCACCATCGCCAACGCGCCCGGCACCGGCATCGCCGATGACAAGGCGATCTACAGCTACATGCCCGAGATCGTGGAATTCTATACCGGCGAACGCCCGATCCTGAAAAACGTGCCGACATGGCGGTGCAGCGAGCCCGAGGCGCTGGCCTATGTGCTCGAGCATCTCGACGAACTCGTGGTCAAGGAGGTGCATGGCTCGGGCGGCTATGGAATGCTGATCGGGCCGGCCGCAACCAGAAAGGATCTCGCCGCCTTCCGGCGCAAGCTCAAGGCCCGGCCCGGCCATTACATCGCCCAGCCCACGCTCAGCCTCTCGACCGTGCCGATCTTCACCAACAAGGGGCTGGCGCCGCGCCATGTCGATCTGCGCCCCTTCGTCCTGGTCAGTCCCGAGGGCATCAACATCACCGCCGGTGGGCTGACCCGCGTGGCGCTCAAGAAAGGCTCGCTCGTCGTCAATTCGAGCCAGGGCGGCGGCACCAAGGACACCTGGGTGCTGGAGGACTGACATGCTGGGCAAGACGGCGAACGGAATCTTCTGGATGTATCGCTATCTCGAACGGGCCGAGAATATCTCGCGGCTGGTCGAGACCGGCCAGCGCATCGCCCTGACCCGGCTGGGCAGCAGCGACGAGGAATGGGACTCGGTGCTGCAAACCGCCGGTGTGGCGGCTGGCTTTCATGCCGCCCATGACAGCATGGCCAAGGATATGGCGATCGACTGGATGCTGCGCGCCGGGGAAAACCCATCCTCTGTGCTCACCTCGATCAAGGCGGCACGACAGAACGCCCGGCTGGTGCGCACCGCGCTCACCCACGAGGTCTGGGAGGCGACCAACGCCACCTACATGAGCGTCTGCGAGGCACTGGCCCGCAAGGTATCGGAACGCGATCTGCCGCGTACGCTGCGCACGATCCGGCAGCAGACCGCGCTGGTGCGCGGGGCGACCCAGGGCACGATGCTGCGCAACGACATCTACGATTTCGCCCGTATCGGCACCTTCCTCGAACGCGCCGACAACACCGCCCGCATCCTGGATGTGAAATACTATGTCCTCTTGCCTTCGGTCATGGCGGTGGGGTCGTCCATCGACAACGTGCAATGGGAAACGATCCTGCGCTCGGTCTCGGCCCGGGGTGGATTCCGCATGGAATACGGCGACAGCATCGACCCGCGCGACATCGCGCAGTTCCTGATCCTCGACAAGCGGATGCCCCGCAGCCTTGCCTTTTGCATCGCCAAGCTGCGCGACAACCTGGGTTATCTGGTCGCGAACTACGGCGAACGCCTGCAATCCTGGTCGCTGGCCGATCACATCGAGCGCAGTTACCTGTCCTTCGACATAGACGCGGTTCTCGACTACGGATTACATGAATACATCCAGAAGATGCTCTCGCTTCTTTCCGAACTGGGTGCGCAAATCGAAATCGACTACCGGTTCTATGAGTAAGCCCATGCGCCTCTTCATCCGCCACATCACCCGCTATGCGTTCGACACCCCCGCAAGCCACGGGCTGCAACAGTTGCGCAAGACCCCGAAATCCACCCATCACCAGCAGGTCCTGCACTGGCGCACCGATTTGGAAGGCAGCAAGAAAGAGCTGGGGTTCGAGGATCATCACAACAACATCGTCGAACTCATCAGCTTCGAGCGCGAGGCCGGGGATGTCGTGATCGTCAGCGAGGGTGAGGTCGAGATCGGCGACAACCACGGCATAGTGGGTCGCCATATCGGCCCGGCGCCGCTCTGGCTCTATCAGCGCCCGACCGATCGCACATGGGCCGGTCCGGGCTGCCGCGCGCTGATCCGCAAGGTCACGGGCGAGACCGAACTGGACCGCTTGCACGCGCTGCGGGAGGTGATCGCCGGGGCCATCTCCTTCGAAATCGGCGCGTCCCTCTCCGACTGGAGCGCCGAAGACGCGGTGGCCGCCGGGCGCGGGGTCTGTCAGGATCACACCCATGTCTTTCTCGCCTGCGCGCGAGAGATGGGATTCCCGGCGCGCTATGTCTCGGGCTACCTGATGCTCGATGACCGGGTGGAACAGGACGCCGCCCATGCCTGGGCCGAGGCCCATGTCGACGGCCTTGGCTGGGTGGGGTTCGACGTCTCGAACGGCATTTCGCCCGACATGCGTTATGTGCGCGTGGCGACAGGGCTGGACTATGGCGAGGCCGCTCCTGTAACCGGTCTCACTATCGGCGGCGGCGGCGAACACCTGTCGGTGCAGATCGAGGTTGCACAACAATAGGAACGGGGCGGCGGCATGACCTACTGCGTGGGATTGATGCTTGAACGCGGGCTGGTCTTCATGTCCGACACGCGCACCAATGCGGGCGTGGACAACATCTCGACCTTTCGCAAGATGCATTGCTGGGAGGTGCCGGGCGACCGGGTGATGGTCCTGATGTCGGCGGGCAATCTCGCCACCACCCAGGCCGTTGTCTCGATCCTGGACGAGCGCACCAAGGCCGCCGAAGATCGCGACCCCTCGCTGCGCGCCCAGCCCTCGATGTTCCGGGCCGCCAGCCTGGTGGCCGATGCCCTGCGCGAGGTGATCGAACGTCACGCCGACGCCGGTCAGCGCGCCGATGCCGCCTTCAACGCCACGCTCATCCTTGGCGGGCAGATCGCGGGCGGCCCGCCGCGCATGTTCCTGATCTATCCCGAGGGCAATTTCATCGAGGCCGGCGAGGACACGCCGTTCTTCCAGATCGGCGAAACCAAATATGGCCGCCCGATCCTCGTGCGCGCCTTCGACAAGCGGCTTTCCTTCGAGGCGGCGGTCAAGCTGTTGCTGGTCAGCTTCGACTCGACGGTCAAGGCCAACCTGTCGGTGGCCGCGCCCTTCGACCTGCAGATCGTCGAGACCGATGCCCTTCGGCTCGGGCAGGCGCGCCGCATTGCGCCGGATGATCCCTATTACTCGGCGGTGTCGGAAAACTGGGGCAAGGCGCTCAAGAACGCGCTCGACCTGCTGCCCGATTACGAATTCTGAGCAGGCAGGGCGCAACAGGTGCCCCACAATCGCCCCTCACCGGCTTGAACGCGCCCATCTGCGCGCGTAACAGGTCGGGGGCGGCGGGCACGGGTGGCAACAAAAGCGGCGTTCGATGCGGGAAGACGAGATTCTACAGGCGGTGGTCCCGTTTTATGCCGAGATCGAGCGGTTGGGCTATTCGGTGCGCGCCAGCACCGATTTCGACGAGATCCAGCGCCTCGTGCCCCAGACGGGCCGCGCGAAACAGACCCCGATGATGTCGATCTCGCGCAACGATTTCACCGCCGACCGCGCATTCTGGCTGTTTCTCTACAAGGGCGAAGAGGTGGTCGGCGGCGTCGCGGCCAAATACGACCGGCTGGGCGACGAAAAGTTCTCGTCCTACCTTCGTCGCACTTCGCGCGCACAATATGGCCGCGACAGTGACCCCATCGCCCATATTGCCCGCCCGGTCGAGGACCTGCTCCAGGGCAATATCGTCTATATCGGAGAGCTCGAATTTCGCAGCGATCACCGGGGGCGACTGCCTCTTCTGGAAGCCCTGATCAAGATACTCCAGGCAATCTGTGTCATGAAGTGGCCGGGATTCGACTGGATGTATGCCATCATTCCCGAAAATCACCTGCGCATCGCATATCTCTATGGCTTTATACTTACCATTCCCGAAGCCATTCAGTGGATCGATCCGGAGCCGGATGGGCGATTGAACTCGCACGTGGTTCTCGCCGTCGAAGGGCGTCATCTGAGTCATGTGCTGAAAGCCGCCAAGAGACGGATGGATCGCGGGCGCGTCAAATGAGCTTGGCGAAGACCAGCGTGAGTGTCTGCCCATCCGGTGTTTGGACCGGCGCCATGACACGGCGATATTTCTCTTTGAGTTCGATGCCGTCAACAATTGCGGAAAAGTCGATATCAGCGATTTGATATTGTTGCCGTCTTTGCACCTCGACATGTGATGCGAGCGTGGCGTCAATAATCCTGCGACTCAATTGGCCAACCCGGTGCACATAGTCCTGAGTATGCTCTATATTGAAATATTGCGCGGCAAGACTTTGACGGCCAACTCTTGCGGGACGCATCAAGTGATCGTCGCCCTGAACCGGATAGAACAGGTCCACCCGCTCGCGCAGCACATCGAAATCGTCCAGCCGTCCGTCATTTCGGTGCAGCCAGTTGAGTACATCATCTACCGTGATGTCGCCGCCCATGCGCAACATCTCGTCCTGCACGTCGCGCAGCGCCTGGGAATAGGCCGCCGCTGCGCGACGGTGCAGCGCGGCGCTGGGCGTGGGGGCGAGCACCCCGATCTCGGCCCGGTTCGAGCGGAACGCTTCGAGCGAAACTCCGGCGGCCTCGCACAGTCGCTCGATGGTGGAAAACGGGATCTCGCGGCCATTCGTGATCTGCGAATGCAGCGTCGAGTATTTGAGTCCCGCCGCCGCGCAGGCCGGTTTGAGCCCGCCGAAATGACGCTTGCAGAATTCCGCGGTGCGCTGTCCCAGATCTTTCATGATTTCATTGGACATTCCCACATATGGATTTGTCAATCCCCAATTGTGGATTCCTGTGGCTGCAACTATCCGCCCGTTCAGTTTACGCCGGGCTTGCCACGTCTTTGGCGCGATGCTCGGCTTGCCTCGAAAGCGGGAGGACATGCCATGCCAAAGGTGCTTTACGAAAAAGACGGTCGGATCGCGCGGATCACGCTCAACCGGCCCGAGGTAATGAACGCCATCGACGACGACCTGCCGACCGAGCTTGAGGCCGCGGTGACCCGCGCCGATGCCGACCCGGGCGTGCATGTGATGGTGCTCTCGGGCAACGGTGATGCCTTCTGCGCGGGCTATGATCTGGCCTATTACGCAGAAAAGAATGGCGCCGACAACAACGTGACACAAGAGATGCCCTGGGATCCGATCAAGGATTACCGCTTCATGTGGGGCAACACCCAGAAATTCATGTCGCTGTTTCGCTGCCTCAAGCCGGTGCTTTGCAAGGTGCACGGTTTCGCGGTCGAGGAATTGGCCGCGCGCATGGCTGGCGTGCCCACCAACCAGCTTGCGATGCACAAGATGGTGGTCAATCAGGCGATGGAAATGACCATCAATTCGACCCAGCGCCTCGCCACCGTTTCTGACGGCGTCACCCGGCACTCGCCCGAGGGGCTCAATTTCAAGGCCCGGGCCGAGGAAATGGGCTGGAAACAGGCGGTGCCTGATCGCGACGAAGGCACATGGGACTGGACGGCGAACGAACCCCTGCCGAAGCCGAACCGGTAAGGGCCGATCACGCCGGCTTGCGGGCCACGATGAAGCGCGAGGGCGGTTGCGCGGGGTGGTTGCCAGCCTCGATGATATCGAGCCCCGCCCCGGTGATCGCCCGTTCCAGTTCGGCAATGCTCATCCGGTGAAACCGGGGCGCCTTGCCCAATGCCTGCATGACCGGCACGATCAGCCATATCAGCACACGGAATTTCAGGCTCATCCCCGACCCGGCCAGGCAGGGGGTCTTGGAGATGAAATACCCACCCGGTCTCACCCGCTCTGCGATCCCCGTCAGGGCCGCTTCGGGATCGGGCAGCAGGTGCAACAGGTTGAACGCCAGCACGGCGTCGAACTCCCCGTCCGGCGCGGCCTCGGCATCCGACTGCACGAATGTCACGTTGGTCGCGCCCTGCCCCTCGGCCTTGTCACGGGCGATGCGGATCATCTCGGCCGAGAGATCGCTGGCCACGATCTGACTCGTCGCATCGGCCAGCTTCAACGCCGTGGTGCCGGTGCCGCAGCCCAGCTCCAGGGCGCACCCATCCGGGGAAAGATGGGCGCGCGTGCGCTCGAGCGTAAAGGCATAGGCCGCCTCGTCCTGCACCGACCGCCGTGCATAACGCTCCGCCACCCGGTCCCAGAAATCCCTCTTGGTCATGTCCTGTCTCCGTTTCATGCCATGTCGCATGTGATGACGCGAAAAACCACCCTTGGACCGTCGGAATGGACTGAATTCGCAGGTATGCTATACGGGTATGCATGAATGATCAGTACCCCGCATTCGGTGGACGCAATTGCGCGCCTTTCTGGCCACTGCCGAGCACGGATCGCCGACCTCCAACACGCGGATGCTGGGGTTGACCCAGCCGACGCCCGGCCCCCGCAGCGCGATAATTCTGCAGCCGGTGATCTGGTAACTTCGTTCGCCGCGCCATAGGTTGGCCCGGCGAACGAAGGAGACCCCCATGCCAGCGATCGTCGAAACCCGGGGCCTGACCAAGGTCTATGGCGACGGGACCGAGGCGCTCAAGCCTATGGATCTCGATATCGAAGAGGGCGAGATTCTGGCCCTGCTCGGTCCCAATGGCGCCGGTAAGACCACCCTCATCTCGATGCTTTGCGGCCTCGTTTCACCATCGGGCGGCCATGCGCGCGTGGGTGGGCATGACATCATCACCGGCTACCGCGCCGCGCGCGCGCTCATCGGGCTGGTGCCGCAGGAAATCGCGCTTGAGCCATTTCAAAAGGTCTGGGACGCGGTGCGGTTCACTCGTGGCCTGTTCGGCCTGAGGCGCGACGACGCCCATATCGAGGACGTGCTGCGCAAACTGTCGCTCTGGGACAAGCGGCGCGCTCGGATCAACGAGCTTTCGGGCGGCATGAAACGCCGCGTTCTGATCGCCAAGGCGCTCTCCCACCGGCCGCGCGTGCTTTTTCTCGACGAACCCACGGCCGGGGTCGATGTCGATCTGCGCCGCGACATGTGGGACATGGTGGCGGATTTGCGCCGCGACGGCGTGACCATCATCCTGACCACCCATTACATCGAAGAGGCCGAGGCCATCGCCGACCGCGTCGGCGTCATCAGCAATGGCGAATTGTTGTTGCTCGAACAGAAACAGGCGCTGATGACCCGGCTGGGTCGCAAGACGCTCAGGATCGAGCTGCGCCGCCCGGTCGAGGCCGTGCCGGACGCACTCTCTGGCTATGGCCTGGAACTTGCCGATGACGGGCGCAGCCTGAGCTATCATTACGACACCCAGAGCGAGGGCACGGGCATCACCGCGCTGTTGCAGGATCTCTCGCGCGAGGGGCTCGCGCTGCGTGACATCCACACGCGCCAATCCAGCCTCGAAGAGATTTTCGTGGATCTGGTGAAAGGAGACGGGGCATGAACTGGCAAGCCGTCGGTGCCATCTACCGCTATGAAATGATGCGGTTCTTCCGCACCATCGCGCAAAGTTTCCTGTCGCCGGTCCTGTCCACCTCGCTCTATTTCGTGGTCTTTGGCACGGCCATCGGATCGCGCATCAACGAGGTCGAGGGCGTGAGTTACGGCGCCTTCATCGTGCCGGGGCTGATCATGCTTTCGGTGATGACACAGGCCACCACCAATGCCTCTTTCGGCATCTACTTCCCTAAATTCATCGGCACGGTTTACGAACTTCTCTCCGCGCCGGTGAATTTCTTTGAAATCGTGCTGGGATATGTCGGGGCGGCGGCGACCAAGGCACTCCTGATCGGGTTGGTCATCATGGCGACGGCCACGCTTTTCGTCGATCTCACGGTGCTGCACCCGGGGGCGATGGTGGCCTTCCTGTTGCTCACCTGCCTGAGCTTCGCGCTGTTCGGCTTCATCATCGGCATCTGGGCGCGGAATTTCGAGCAATTGCAACTGATCCCGCTTCTCGTGGTCACGCCACTCGTGTTCCTGGGCGGGGCCTTCTATTCGATCTCGATGTTGCCGCCCGGATGGCAGACCGTGACCTATTTCAACCCGGTCGTTTACCTGATTTCGGGGTTCCGCTGGGCGTTTTTCGGCACGTCCGACGTGCCGGTGGCGCTGTCGCTTCTGGCGATTGCCGGGTTCCTGATCCTGTGTCTGTCGGTGGTCTGGGTGATCTTTCGCACCGGCTACCGGATCAAGCCGTAACCGCCGCAGCGCGCGCGCAGGCGTGGGGAAATTCACACGATAACGCCACATGGTGATCCCGTGCCTTGTGCCGCCCGCCTGGCGCCTCTACATCAGCCATCATGAGAAGATTTATCCCCTTTGTGAAAGCACCGCCCCGGGTGGCCGTCCTCCGCCTTCAGGGGGCGATCGGCAGCGGCCGGCTGCCGCTCAATGACGAGGCATTGGCGCCGCTCATTGAACGCGCCTTCAGCCGGGGCAAACCCGTGGCTGTCGCGCTCCTGATCAATTCACCCGGCGGCTCGCCGGTGCAAAGCGCGAGGATCGCATCGCGCATCCAGCGCATGTCCGATGAAAAGGGCATCCCTGTTCATGCCTTTATCGAGGACGTGGCGGCCTCGGGCGGCTATTGGCTTGCCTGTGCTGCGCGCGACATCTGGGCCGATGCGGCCTCGGTCGTGGGCTCGATCGGGGTGATTTCCGGCACGTTCGGCGCGCATGAATTCATTGCCCGCCACGGGATCGAACGCCGGGTCTATACAGCCGGCAAGTCGAAATCACAGCTCGATCCGTTCCGCCCCGAAAACCCCGAGGATATCGCCCGGCTCAAGGTGATCCTCGACGACATGCACCAGATCTTCATCGACCATGTGAAAGCCTCGCGCGGCGACCGCCTTGCCGATGATCCTCGGCTTTTCACCGGGGAGTTCTGGCTGGCTGGAACCGCGCGGGACCTGGGGCTGATCGACGGCACGGCCCATCTCGAACCCAAGCTGAAAGAGCTTTACGGCGACAAGGTCAAGCTCATCCCCTATGGCCGCAAGCGTGGGCTGTTGCAGCGTTTCGGCGCGACGCTGGCGGGTGACGCGATGGCCGAGATCGAAGAGCGGGCGCAGTTCGCCCGCTATGGCCTCTGACGCATGATTGCCAAGATCGTCCTCCTCTTCCTGGTCTTCATCGCCGTACTGGGCATGTTCGGCAAACTGCGCGTGCCGGGCAAGAAGCAGCTTGACGCGAAACGCTGCCCGAAATGCGGTCGCTTCCGCATTGGCAAGACCTGCAGCTGCGACACGAAAGGATAGGCATGGACTGGGTGTTCGCCACACTGGGCCTCATCATCCTGCTCTTGGCGGGTGACAGCCTCGTGCGCGGGGCGGTCAACCTGGCGCTGCGCATCGGCGTTCCGGCGCTGATCGTGTCGCTGACCATCGTCGCCTTCGGTACCTCTGCGCCCGAGCTTCTGATCTCGGTGCAGGCGATCATGGCCGACGTGCCGGGCATCGCACTGGGCAACGTGGTCGGATCGAACACCGCCAATATCCTGCTGGTGCTGGGGATCCCGGCGCTGATCGCGGTGATGCACACCTCGGAATGCGACAGCCGCAAGACCTATATGATGATGATCGCCGCCTCGATCCTGTTCATCGGGCTGGCCTTTCGCGGGGTCTTCGACTGGATCGCGGCGCTCGTGCTCCTGGCCGCGCTGGCGCTGATGCTGGGCGATTCCTTCCTGCATGCCCGGCGTCATCGTCGTGACGCCGCCGCCGCGGCGGCTCTCGTGGACGAGGAGGACCTCGAAGGCGCCGACCCCGACATGCCCTGGTGGAAGATCCTCGTCTTCCTGGCGCTGGGGCTTGTCGGCCTGCCGCTGGGGGCCGATCTGCTGATCGACGGGTCGAGCGGGATCGCCCGCCAGTATGGCATCCCGGAGTCGGTGATCGGCCTGACCCTTGTTGCCCTGGGCACATCGCTGCCGGAACTGGCCACCACCGTGATGGCGGTGATCCGTCGCCAGGCCGACGTGGCGCTGGGCAACGTGATCGGCTCGAACATGTTCAACCTCCTGGCCATCATCGGGGTTGCCGCCCTGATCGGCCCGATCCCGGTCGATCCGCAATTCCTGCGCTTTGATCTCTGGGTGATGCTGGGCGCGTCGCTGCTGATCATTCCCTTCGTGTTTCTGGGCCGCGACATCACGCGCATCTGGGGCATTGGCCTCACCGCGCTTTACGCCGCCTATATCGCGCTGGTGCTGACATGAGCGGCGCGGCACTCGTTACCGGCGGGGCGACGCGGCTCGGCGCGTCGATGGCGCTCTATCTCGCGCATCGCGGCTTCGACGTGGCGGTGCACTACCATTCCAACGCGGAAATGGCCCGCTCGGTTGCCGAGGAGATCACCGCCTGCGGCCGCAAATCCGCGCTCCTGCGGGCCGATCTGCTGCAAGAAGCCCAGACCCGGGGCCTGATCCGCGAGGCGTCGCAGGCGCTGGGCCGCAAGCTCACCCTGCTGGTCAACAACGCCTCGATCTTCGAACATGACACGATCCGCACCGGTACCCGCGAAAGCTGGGACCGGCATATCGAATCGAACCTGCGCGCACCTTTCGTCCTGACCCAGCATTTTGCCGAACAGGCCCCGCGCGCCGAGATGGACAACCGCGGCGAACCGCGCGCGCGTGCCCTCGTCGTCAACATGATCGACCAGCGCGTGCGCAAGCTCACGCCCGAATTCGCCTCCTACACCATTGCCAAGATGGGACTCTGGGCGCTCACCCGCACCGCCGCGCAGGGGCTGGCCCCCGATATTCGCGTCAACGCGATCGGCCCTGGCCCCACGCTCATCGGAGCCCGCCAGAGCGAGCCGCATTTCGTCCGCCAACGCGCCAGCACGGTGCTGGAACGCGGCTCCAATCCCGAGGACATAACCGCCGCCCTGGGCTATTTCCTCGACGCGCCAGCCGTCACCGGTCAGCTTCTGTGCGTCGATGGCGGCCAGCATCTTGGATGGCAGACACCGGATGTTCTGGGCCCGGAATAGGCCCCGGGCGCGCATGGCCGACGAAAGTTTTGCACTTCTCAAGAATGCGTTACCAAAGCGTTACAAAAAGTTTAATGTTATCAGTATTTTGCAACGGTATCAAGAAAATATCGTTGCATATCAGATACTTGCATATCCGCCTAATTTTTAGGCAATTCGACGAAGCAGGCATAAAACAAGGAGAATTCCGCGCTGGCCCGAAGATACCACCAAGTTTATCCACAGGAATCGTGGACATGTTTTCCCTTGCCGTATCCGCGATAAGATTGCAGCCACGCGGGACACGTCCCTGAGAATCGAAGTGCAAAGGCGATGAGCGACGAACAAGAGGATACTCGGCCAGAACACGCCACCGGTCACACCGTGATCGCGGGCTATCTCAGGACGCTCGACAGCTCTCCGGGCGTCTACCGGATGCTCGATGCGCAGAACCGTGTGCTCTATGTCGGCAAGGCGCGCAACCTCAAGGCGCGCGTGTCGAGCTATGCGCGCCCAACGGGCCATTCGGCGCGCATCGCCCGGATGATCAATGAGACCGCCTCGATGATGTTCCTGACCACGCGCACCGAGACCGAGGCGCTGCTGCTCGAACAGAACCTCATCAAGCAGCTGAAACCGCGCTACAACGTGCTCTTGCGCGACGACAAGAGCTTTCCCAATATCCTCGTCACCGATCACCCGTTCCCGATGATCAAGAAGCATCGCGGTGCGAAAAAGGAAAAGGGCCGATATTACGGCCCCTTCGCCAGCGCCGGTGCGGTCAACCGGGCGCTGGCGCAGCTCACGCGCGTGTTTCTCTTGCGCAACTGCTCGGATGCGATGTTCGAAAGCCGCACCCGCCCCTGTCTGCAATACCAGATCAAACGCTGCACCGCGCCCTGTGTCGGCAAGATCGGCGAGGCCGAGTATGCCCGCTCGGTGCGTGATGCGGAACGCTATCTCTCTGGGCGCTCGACCGAGATCCAGGAAAACCTCGCGGCCGAGATGCAGGCCGCCTCCGACGCGATGGAGTTCGAGCGTGCCGCCGCCCTGCGCGATCGGATCAAGGCGCTGACACAGGTGCAGACGGCGCAGGGCATCAACCCGCGCAGCACCGCCGAGGCCGACGTGATCGCGCTCCATCTCGAGGGCGGACAGGCTTGTGTGCAGGTATTCTTTGTCCGTGCGGGCCAGAACTGGGGCAACCGCGATTTCTACCCCCGCGTCGGGTCGTCCGAGATCGAGGCAGCCGAGGTGCTCGAAGCGTTCATCGGTCAATTCTATGACAACAAGGAACCGCCGAAACAGCTGCTTCTCTCCCACCCGCTCGAGAACGCAGACCTGATGGCGCAGGCTCTGTCCGACAAGGCCGGGCGCAAGGTGGCGCTGCTCATGCCCCAAAGGGGCGAGAAGGCCGAGCTTGTCAGCAACGCCGCCCGCAATGCGCGCGAAAGCCTGGCCCGCAAGATGGCCGAAACCGCCACCCAGGGCCGGTTGCTCAAGGGTCTGGCCGATGCCTTCGGCCTCGACGCGCCGCCCAACCGGATCGAGGTCTATGACAACTCGCATATCCAGGGCACCCACGCGGTTGGCGCGATGATCGTCGCCGGGCCCGACGGGTTGATGAAGAACCAGTATCGCAAGTTCAACATTCGCGGCGACGACCTCGCCCCGGGTGACGATTTCGGCATGATGAAAGAGGTGCTGACCCGCCGCTTCAAACGCCTCATCAAGGAAGATCCCGATCGCAGCGAAGGCCACTGGCCCGACCTTCTTTTGATCGACGGCGGTGCCGGGCAGGTTTCAGCGGTCAAGGCGATCATGGACGAGATGGGCGTGGCCGATATCCCGATGGTCGGCGTCGCCAAGGGCATCGACCGCGATGCCGGCAAGGAAGAGTTTCACCGCCCCGGGGCACGGCCCTTCGCGCTTCGTCACAATGACCCTGTGCTCTACTTCATCCAGCGCCTGCGCGACGAAGCGCACCGCTTCGCCATCGGCACACATCGCGCCAAACGGTCCAAGGCGGTGGGGGCGACGCCGCTCGACGATGTGCCGGGCGTCGGCGCCACCCGCAAGCGCGCGCTTCTGGCCCATTTCGGCAGCGCGAAGGCGGTGAGCCGCGCGGCCCTTGCCGATCTCAAGGCGGTCGAGGGAATTTCCGACAGTCTCGCCGAGAAGATTCATGATTTCTTTCATGACGCGCGATGATGTCCGCGCGCCGCGTTAACGGTTCGAAGGGTGGATACGTGCGGCACGCCCCGGCAGCCGGAGGACAGACGGGCGGCAGCCGGATGTCACCCCCCGAATTCTTCATGCCCGGGCCGCGTTAACCATGGCGCACGATCCCTTCCCTCGCGCCCGAATCCCGGCTAGAAACAGCGGGATGAGATGGACGATCCCGAATATCCTGACGCTTCTGCGTCTGATCGCGGCGCCGCTGGTTCCGGTGATGTTTCTTTATTTTACAAGACCTTACGCCGATTGGGTCGCCCTCCTGCTGTTCGTGTTCGCCGCCTTGACCGACTGGCTCGACGGCTATCTCGCCCGCGCCTGGCAGCAACAGACCAAGCTCGGCACGATGCTCGACCCGATCGCCGACAAGGCCATGGTCATCATCGCCTTGCTGGTCATCTGCGGCTACTCCACCTGGACCCCCTGGCTCGTCCTGCCAGCCACGATCATCCTGTTTCGCGAGGTGTTCGTTTCCGGCCTGCGCGAGTTTCTCGGCGATACCGCGGGCACGCTCGCTGTCACGCCAATGGCCAAGTGGAAAACCACCGTTCAAATGATCGCGATTGCAGTACTTTTTTCGCAAGGTGTGTTCGAACACTACCTGGTCATGTCTTCCTGGGGGATGGACGACGCGATGATCGAGGCGATGATTTCCGGCGCGACACAGGATACACAAGGGCTGCGCTGGAAATACGAGGGCATGGTCTGGGCAGGCAATCTGGGTGTCGTTCTCCTGTGGTTCGCGGCCCTCATGACGCTGGCAACGGGTTGGGATTATCTCAGGAAATCAATTCCCTATTTGCGCGAGGATCAGTGATGGAATTGCTTTATTTCGCATGGGTCCGTGAACGGATCGGCCTGCCGCGCGAAACCGTCGAGACCGAGGCCCGCACCGTGGGCGAGCTCGTCGAGGAACTCAAGGCACGCGAGGAACGTTATGCCGCTGCCTTCGCCGACATCTCAGCCTTGCGCGTGGCGCTCGATCAGGAATTGGCCGATTTCGACGCGCCGCTGGACGGTGCGCGCGAGGTGGCGTTTTTTCCCCCGATGACAGGCGGTTGAGATGGATATCCGGGTGCAAGACCACCCCTTTGATTTCGGTGCCGAAGCCGAGTCATTCGCCCGTGGCCAAGGGGACATGGGGGCGGTGGTCACCTTCACCGGCATCGTCCGAGATGTGCCGGACGGCCTCGTTTCGATGGAAATCGAGCATTATCCGGGCATGACCCAAAAGGCGCTCGAAATGCACGCGAACGAGGCATTAACCCGTTTTCAACTCGGGGACGTTTTGATTGTCCACAGATTCGGGGTGATGCGGCCGGGCGAAATGATCATGATGGTCGCCACCGCAGCTCCGCATCGCGCCAATGCATTTCAGGGCGCAGAATTCCTGATGGACTATCTCAAATCCCGCGCGCCTTTCTGGAAGAAGGAAATCACACGCAGTGGCACGGAATGGGTCGCGGCGCGCGCTGTCGATGAGGATGCGCTTGGCCGTTGGTGACGCGAAGGCAGGATTGCGCGCCGCCGCCCGATCGGAAAGGACATGTGCATCATAGGAGCGGTTCATGGCATGTCGAACATATTGCAGAATTTCATCGAAATCTTGGACCCAAGGGTCTGCGGTGTCCTCAGAGGGACGGCCAAACTGATCCTCGAAGGCGAGGGAACGGTCATGATGGACGCTGATGGCGCTCGGCTTGGCGATGGCGAGGCCGATGTGACATTGAAGGCCAGCGAAACGGTTTTCCGAGCGATCATGGAAGGATCGCAAAATCCGGTCATGGCCTATATGAGCGGCAAGCTGAAGCTCGACGGCAGTCCACAACGCGCGCTCAAGGTCAGTGCAATCCTTACAGGAAGATGAGTTCGGGCCCGATCCTGAAAATCGGCAGAGAGCATGGGCCCACCTGGGCAAAGGTAATTGCAGCGTCCGGCTTTCCGATCGCATGGCCCGGTGGTTCTGGATCGACCTGTGCGTTATCGGGTCGCTTGCACGACTTTTCGTTGCGGACAGGTATTACGCGCCCCTGGACTCAAGCTGCGCACGCAGCGCTTCGGCCTCGTGTCGTGCATCTCGAAGCCCTTCCATCGCAGCGGCAAGTTCGGCTTCCGTCTGCGCGATCTGATTGGTCAACTCGGCCTCCCGCTGTTGCAGATAGGTGATGGCCTGATCGCGCGTTTCTTCGGCTTCGTGCAATTCCTGTGACATTTTATCCAGCTCTTCGATATCCGAGCGGGCCACCTGCGTGAATCGGTGAATTAGCCAGTTTGCGAACCATCCCATGCAAAAAGCGACAAACAGGATGATTGCCGTTGCAATGATGAATTCAGTTCGTGTCATCAGGGGTATCCTCGTCTTGCGAAGCCGTGTCGTCGGTTTCCGTCTCGGGATCGGCGTTGATGTCCTGTTCGATGATTAAAGGGGGGATTCCCATCTCTTCAGTGGTTTCGGGGCTTGCGATGCGAAACTCGATACGGCGGTTCGCCTCCCGTCCCTCTTCGGTGTCGTTGTCTGCGATCGGCTGAGTTTCTCCATATCCAACGGCCGAAAAAGTCGACGTCAGAACGCGCCGTTCACGTAGTCCATTGAGAACGGATTGCGCCCGGGCCTGGCTGAGTTGCTGGTTCATGACTTCCCGCCCTTGGCTGTCCGTGTGTCCTGCAATCTCAAGGTGTATCGGACCGCATTCCTTCAGGATGTCTGCAATCTCGTCCAGCGTTTCCCGTGCGCCAGTATCGATCGTGTCAGAGCCGGGTTCAAAACTGATCTTGCGCTCAGCCTGAATCGCCTCGATTTGCTCGGCGCATTCCTCGGGTGTCGGCAACGCGGCCACCGGATCGAGTTCTTCCTGATAAGTCACATCTATCTCGAAACGCGCCGCCTCACCAAGTTTCTCGGAAAGCAGTCGCGAAATCATGCTTCGGGCCTCGGAATCTCCAGTGTTGCCCTTGATCGCGATCCGATCTGACGACACGGTCACCGCGCCGTTTGAGAGCTTTGAAAGCGCCTCGATTCCGGCCAGTACGCGCACCGTCCATTCCGGTGGCAGCGAGTCGTCGACGCGCGCCGCGTTATGGACGGCATCAGAGCCAAACCGCGCTCGCGCGAAGCTTATGATTGTTTGCCGCACCAACTCATCGCTCACGCGACCGCGCATTTGAACAAGGCCTTCGGGTGAAAGAGTCGCCACGAATTCTCGCGGGCCCGAGTCGTCGGGTTCGGCCGGTTGCGGCAGAACTGCGTGAACAGTGAATACATCAGGCAAGGCGGTCTCGAGTTCGCCAATGGTTTCATCGAACAGTCCCGGATCGGTGTTTTCGTCGGCTACAAGAGATATGTCCGCATCGGCAAAGGTGACAGAGCCGTTTCCGATCGTGTCCAGGGCGGCGATGGAAAGCTCGGCAGCGCGGGCCCATTTGGGCGAGGGAACACCAAGACCGATCGTGCAGGATGTCTGGCCTGTCACGCCCGCGGCCCGCGCCGCCGCAATGATCCGATCACGCGCAGCCTCGGAATCAGCGGAGCAGTTGTCAAATCGAGGCCCGCTCTCATCTATCACAAAACGCAATGAAAACGGCGTGATGACAGGTAGTGGTGCCGAGATATCGAGTACAAGGTCAAGGCCGCGCGGCGTGGCGCGGGCGAGAGCAAGTTCGAGATTGCGCTTCGTTTCCGCCCTGTCGACCATTGCCGTGATTTCCACCCTTTCGGCATCGATCGAAATCTTAGATCGGGGCAGATCCTCAAGAGCCTCCAAACCGAAGCCAATAGCCGTTTCCCACCCGTCCGGAAGAGGATAATCGGCCGTTTCCAGAAGATCGACAATATTCTCATCGCCGCCAATATCCTTGAGCCGGTCGAGAATATCATCACGCTTGGAAGCGGCTGGAACGAGCCCGATCAGGGAAATGCCCGAGTCGTTGCGCAGTATCTCGATGGAGAAACGTGGCGGCGTGATGCCCTTGGAGGCCGCCACGTCCATATGGTCGATGACCCGGGCAGCGTCGACCACCGTGCCTGCGGAGCTCACTGCGAGAAAGCGGGACGCCTCGCTCTGTGCGGTGCCGGTCAAAAAGACCTGAAGCCCGTCAGCATGAACCTCGGCCCATGTCAGACCTTGGTCGTCGAGCGCACGACGCACTTCGATTTCCGAGTTCTCCTCGATCATGGTGACCGCAAATCCGGCTGTAAAAAGGCAGGCCAGACCTGCGGTGGCGAATGTGCCGGCGATGATGAGGATTGAGGACAGGCGCATCTCGGATCTATCTTGGAAAACTTGTCAGTTCTCTAGGCCCTGCCGACCGGAGGTGCAATCAAAGGAATAGGGCGACGGCGAAAAACGGCAAAGGGATCAGGCCGGTATCGCGGTTGGAGCGAAAGAGCATGAGAAGGCGGTCATTGTCATCAAGATCAAGCATGCGAATC
Source organism: Aquicoccus sp. (assembly GCF_041686535.1). NCBI lineage: Bacteria > Pseudomonadati > Pseudomonadota > Alphaproteobacteria > Rhodobacterales > Paracoccaceae > Aquicoccus > Aquicoccus sp. Next base: position 27,958 of record NZ_JAWLDS010000025.1, read on the forward strand.
TGCCACACCATATGCCAGCCCATCACGCAAGCCCCTGACAACGCGACCAGAAGAGCCACGGGGTTTCCGCGCTGTTCTACCATCGCGGAGATGATCGCCAATCCCATGAGCGAAACCGCGCCGACCAGAAAACGCCGAAGCCAGACTGGTGTTCGGATTCCGAACAAACGTGCTGTCGATTTCACACCGATCAGCGCATCATCCTCCTTGTCCTGGTGCGCATAGATGGTGTCATAGAAGAGTGTCCACGAAATTCCTGCAAGATAGAGGATGATTGCCGGTGTCTCAAGCACCCCGGTGTGAGCCGTCCACGCAAGCAGCGCGCCCCAGTTGAAAGCAAGGCCGAGAAATATTTGCGGCCACCATGTGAAGCGCTTGGCAAAGGGGTATACGGCCACCGGCGCAAGCGCCAAGATGCCCAGAAGGATGGCGTTAACGGGAAAGGTCAAGAGAATGGCAAAAGCCAGCAATGCCTGCGCCATCATCCAGGCCAGCGCCATTTTCACTGAAACCTGCCCGGAGGGAATTGGGCGTGACCTTGTGCGCTCGACAAGACCGTCGATATCGCGGTCGGTGATGTCATTCCATGTGCATCCCGCTCCTCGCATAAGCCATGCCCCCAACCCGCAGGACACAAATACCCAAAGATCGAACCAGCGGGCCTGGCCATCATGCAGCATGGCGAGCAAAAGGCCCCACCAACACGGCAAAAGGAGCAACCATGTTCCGATCGGCCGATCGGCACGAGAAAGCCGAAGGAAGGGGCGCGTTGGGACCGGCGCCAACCGGTCAACCCAATTGTCCTTTACGGCGTCTGCCACCGCTTCGCCAACCTGTTGGTTGGGCTCTGGCGTATTGTTGGGTGCGGTCATATTGTCGGGTCCATGAAAACGGCAAAGATCAGACTTTATGTAAAGCACCCCTTGGGCCAAGGGCAAACCGTTCCTCTGGACCGGGCGCAGGCGCATTATCTTTTCGGTGTGATGCGACTTGGTGAGGGCGATGCAGTTTCGCTGTTCAACGGTCAGGACGGGGAGTGGCGGTCCGAGGTAGTCCAGAAGAGCAAGCGTGGCGGTGTTCTGTTCTGCGTCGATCAGACCGCACCGCAGCGTGATCCGCCGAACATGTGGCTGCTTTTTGCCCCGGTCAAGAAGGCCAGAACCGATTTCATTGTCGAAAAGGCCACCGAGATGGGCGCAGCGCGCATCATCCCGGTGCAGACGGATTTCACCAATTCCGAACGAATTCGGCAGGTCCGTTTGCAAGCCCATGCGATCGAGGCCGCCGAACAATGTGGCGGGACGTTCGTGCCCGAGGTGGAGTCACTTCAACGTCTTGAATCGGTGTTGCGTGAATGGCCAGTGGATCGGCAATTGATGTTCTGCGACGAGGCGCTCGCCGGGGGATCATCGTCTCTTCCGACCAACCTTGCCGGGGAGCCATGGGCGATTCTGATCGGTCCGGAGGGTGGCTTTTCCGAGGGCGAACGCGGTCGCCTTGCGGCAATGCAGTGTACACACCCGATCGCTTTGGGGCCGCGTATCCTGCGTGCCGATACCGCTGCCGTGGCGGCGATCACGGTATGGCAGATACAATTGGGGGATTGGGCATGAGCCTCGTTCGGCCAGCGGCGCGCGCCGCGATTTGGCGCTGGCGCGAGGTATTCGTCGGCGCATTTGTCGCTGCCCTTGGTGTGAATTGGGCGCTTGGTGGTATCGGGCTCATGCGCTGGATCGGTTGGCCTGTCCTGGTAATCGGCTGTGCACTCCTGATCACAGGTTTGCAACGAGCGCGGGTCAGGCCGCGCAGCGGCGGCGCGGGAGTGGTCGAGCTCGATGAGGCACAACTGACCTATTTCCTGCCGGAGGGCGGCGTTGTTGTCCCACTGTCACTGGTCACACGGATCGAGATCGAGGCATTGGGGGATGAAGCACATGGTGAAATGCGCTGGATATTCACGGATCGCGATGGTCAAGAAGCGCGAATTCCAGCATCGGCAGTGGGCGCCGAGCGCCTCATGGATGCGTTGGCGCAATTTCCCGGTGCGCATTTTCAGAAGGTGATCGCTGCGTCGGCCGCGCGAAAGCCGGAAAACTTTGTGATCTGGCAAGAACAAGTCGTCCGGCTAGATTGACACTTTCTTTCATTCGCAGCACTCCTTGCACTGTCGTGCGAACAGATCGGAGAAGAACCCCATGTCCATTCCTCAGTCCGGTGGCGGTCCGATCGAACGCCATGAACAATTGGCCGAATACCTTGCTGATGGGTGTAAATCCAAGGAGGATTGGCGGATTGGCACCGAACATGAGAAGTTTGGATATTGCAAGGACACCCATTTGCCAATTCCTTACCGTGGCGAGCGTTCGGTTTTGGCGGTGTTGGAGGGTTTGCGCGATCTTCACGGTTGGGAGCCACTGTATGAAGGCGATAATATCGTTGGATTACAAAAAGATGGCGCGAATGTGAGTTTGGAGCCGGGGGGGCAGTTGGAGCTTTCTGGCGCGCCGCTGGAGACGATCCATCAGACCTGTGACGAAGTTAACCAGCACCTGGCAGACGTTAAGGATATCGCCGACAAGGTGGGCGTGGGATTTCTCGGGTTGGGGGCGGCGCCTGAATGGACCCATGAACAGATGCCGATGATGCCCAAGGGGCGTTACAAGCTGATGACCGACTACATGGGCCGGGTCGGCACGATGGGCACGGCGATGATGTACCGTACTTGCACGGTTCAGGTGAACCTCGACTTCTCATCCGAGGTCGACATGGTGCAGAAGATGCGCGTCGCGCTCGCGCTGCAACCCGTGGCCACGGCGCTCTTTGCCAACTCCCCGTTTTTCGAGGGCAAGGTGAATGGCTGGAAATCGTGGCGCGCGCATATCTGGCAAAACCTCGATCCGGCGCGCACGGGCATGTTGCCCTTTGTCTTTGACGAAGGGTTCGGGTTCGAGGCCTGGGTCGAATACGCGCTCGATGTGCCGATGTATTTCGTCTATCGCGACGGGGAGTATATCGATGCGCTCGGCCAGAGTTTCCGTGATTTTCTCAAGGGTAAGTTGCCCGCATTGCCGGGCGAGACGCCCACTCTGAGCGACTGGGCCGACCATCTGACCACGATCTTTCCCGAGGCGCGGGTCAAGCAATTCATCGAGATGCGCGGCGCCGATGGCGGCCCCTGGCGCAGATTGTGCGCGCTGCCGGCTTTCTGGGTCGGACTCACCTATGACCAGACTGCGCTCGATGCGGCGTGGGACCTGGTCAAGGGCTGGGATGCCGAGACCCGCGAAGCGCTGCGCGTGGCAGCGGGCAAGGACGGGCTGCATGCACAGGTGGGCGATATCAACATGCGCGATCTTGCGCGGCGGACGCTTGAAATCTCGCGCGAAGGTCTGCGGGCCCGGGCGCGGCCCGGGGCGGGCGGCATGGTCCCCGACGAGCGTCATTTCCTGCATGCGCTGGAGGACAGCGTGACCGATGGAAAGACGCCGGCAGACGAGCTTCTCGATCTTTATCACGGAGAGTGGAACGGCGATCTGAGCCGGATCTACGAGGGCTACGCCTACTGAGACCATAAACGAAAGATGAAGCGAAATTAACCTTTCTGAACGGATTTTGGCCCGGAAACGGCGCATGATTCCCGGCTGCTCTGCGTATGACTCCCGGCTGCCGGGGGAGTCATCTGGCAAGAATGGCCCTAATGATTAAAGCGATGGCGCCCGGTAGGGCAGGAAATCGGCAAGAATCATGAAGCGGATGCCTGGGCCCTGGGGGTGGCGGGCAACCGGGCGATCACTTCTGTCCGAACTTCGGTTCCGTTCCGGCGCGCAGGCGAGAAATATTGGCGCGGTGCCGCCAATAGATCAAAAGTGTGAGCGCGATCCCGAGGAAAAATGCCGTGCCATGACCCAGGACGAGCATCCAGATGGTCGAGCTGCCCGCTGCAACCAGCGCCGAAAGCGACGAGATGCGCGCGATAACGGCCGTGGCGAGCCATGTCAGGCAGGCGGCGATTCCGACGGGCCAAGCGAGCGCCAGAAGGATGCCAAGAAATGTCGCCACGCCCTTGCCGCCGCGAAATTCGAGCCAGACGGGGTAACAATGGCCCACGAAGGCAAAGAGAGCTGCGACCTGAGCCGCATCCTCGCCCGCGATGGTGCGCCCGGCCAGAACCGCCACGGCCCCCTTGCCACCGTCGAGCAACAGCGTCAGCGCGGCGGCAAGCTTGTTGCCGGTGCGCAATACGTTGGTTGCGCCGATATTGCCCGAGCCAATCTTGCGCAGATCTCCCAGTTTCAACGCACGGGTCAGCAACAGGCCGAACGGCACAGACCCAAAAAGATATCCGATCACCGCCCAGAGCGCGAGGGTGGTCAAGCTGGTTTCGATCACAGGCATCAGCCGAACACCTTTTCTCCGCCGACAAAGGTTGCCAGCACCTTACCTTGCATGCGCGCGCCGTCAAACGGGGTGTTCTTGGATTTTGACAGGAGCTTGAAACGGTCGAGCACGAAGGGCTTGTCGGGGTCGAACAGCACCAGATCGGCAGGTGCGCCGGGGTCCAGCCGCCCCGAGGACAGGCCGAGCCGTTTCGCCGGGTTGAGCGCGAGGGCGCGGAAAAGCTGTGGCAGGCTCAGGTGATCGGCGTGATAGAGGCGCAGAGCTGCGGGCAGCAGGGTTTCGAGCGCGACCGCGCCCGACGCGGCCTCGTCGAAGGGCAGGCGTTTGCTTTCCTCGTCCTGCGGCGTGTGCATCGAGGAGATGATGTCGATCAGGCCGGAACGCACCGCATCGACGGTGGCGAAGCGGTCGTCCTCGGATCTGAGCGGCGGCTTGACCTTGAAAAAGGTGCGGTAATCCGAAAGGTCGAGTTCGTTCAGCGTGAGGTGATGGATCGAGGTGCCCGCGGTGATATCGAGCCCGTTACGCTTGGCCCGTTCGAGGGCAGGCAGGGCGCGGGCGGTGGTGATCTGGTCGGCATGATAGCGTGCGCCGGTCATTTCCAGAAGGGCGATGTCGCGATCAAGCGCCATGCGTTCGGCCATGGGCGTGACGGCGGCCAGCCCGCGCAGCGAGGCGAATTTGCCCGAGGTGGCAGAGGCGCCCGCCGAGAGGATCGGTTCCTGCACATGGGAGATCACCAGCGCGCCGAGGCTGCGGGCATAGGTGAGCGCGCGGGAAAAGACCTTGGTATCAGAGATGACCCGGTCACAATCGGTGAACCCGACGGCGCCCGCGTCGAGCAGGAATCCGATCTCGGTCATTTCGCGGCCTTCGCGGCCCTTGGTCAGCGCGGCCATTGGCAGAACATTGACCGGAGCCGCCTCGTTGGCGCGGCGCCGGACGAATTCGAGTACCTCGGGCGTGTCGATGGCCGGGAGCGTGTCGGGACGCGTGATCATGGTGGTGATGCCGCCCGCCGCCGCGGCCAGCCCGGCCGAGCGATAGGATTCCTTGTGCCGTTCGCCGGGTTCGCAAACCTTTACGCCGATATCGACGATGCCGGGGGCAAGGCATTTGCCGCCACAGTCGATGACGTTGTCGGCGGTGGGTTCGGCCGGCCCGGTCGGGCCAGTCGCACCGATAATGGCGTCGTCGATCAGAAGCCAGCCGGGCGCATCGGTCTGGGCCTCCGGATCGATCAGCCGGACATTGGTCAGAAGGGTCTTCATCGGCGGTGCCTTTGATGGTTTTGTCGTTTCATGGTCGCCCCCCGGCCGCGACCCGTTCGATCAGTGCCTTTGTGGCGTGGGCGTCCGACTGATACTTGATCAGGTGCTTGTCGCCGGTAACGGTCACGATCTGGACCGCCGAGACAAAGGTGTTGATCTGTGCAATCTCGCGCAGGCCGACCATGCGCGTGCCGGGGCCGAGCAGGCGGCGGTTGGTCAGGTCCCAGCGCACGGCCAGCTCGTCCGACGCGACATACCAGCCGCGCAGGGCGATGGCGCCCAGGCCGCCGATGGCACCGGTCCAGACATGCGGATTGCCCAGCGCCCAGAGGATCACCATGCCGGCCCCCATGGCGATCGCGGCCATGGAGGCATGATCGCGCAGATAGGTCGCGCGATCGGCGCGGAAACTGACCAGCACCTCTTCGCCGTCGGCCAGTGGGGTCGAGGGCGTGTTGGCATAGCGCAGGTCGGCGGAGGATTCGGGCATGGGCTGTTCAGCTTTCAAAAGGCTGGTTCTGGGCAGTTTCGATGCGGCGGCGGATATCGCGCGGGTTGGCGACAAAGCGGATCGTGGTGGCGGTGCCGCCGGTCAGGCCGATGCGCAGGCTCCACCAGAACCACGGGCGTATCCACGCGATTTGGGAAAGCGGGACGGCGGCCTGTTCCTCGGGGTTGTCGCGGTTCTCGTAGATCAGGCGGCGGTCGGTCAGAAACCAGCAATCGCCACGGCGCCGGAACCACGTTGTGAAATCGTCAAATGCAAGCACGTAGGCCACGGTCAGCAACGGGAGCGCCAGAAGCCATTGCCACCAGACGAGGAAGCCGAAGCCTGAAAGCCCCAGCGCGGTGACGAACCCCAGAAGCAGGGCGCGCTGGGCAAACAGCCAGAAACGCGGCCGCCACAAGGCAAGCACGGTCTCGCCCGCGAGCAGCGGTGTCTGGGGGCCGGGGTGATGTGGTGCGGAGGTCATGTGAGCATCGCCACCAGGATCAATGCGGCCAGCACCAGCGCCAGTAGCACGAACGCCATCCGCCGATTGAGGCCCTTGGTGAGCGGTGTGGTGTCGCGATCCGCGCCCGATGCCGAACCCGGCTGCATGGCGGCATCGGAAGGCAGGTGCTCGAAGATGACCGGCGGCCTGTCCTCGTGCAGCGTGGCAACATGGCGCAGCGGTGCACGTGGCTTGATCGTCTGGTCCTTGCCGCCAAAAGCTTGCGAGGTGACGATCAGGGCATGGCCGGTCATCTGGTCCAGCCTCTGCCGCAAGGGCGCGAGTTCCTCCACACTGATGCCGTGGCCCTCGGCCAGATAGTCGGTCAAGCCGACACCTTCGAGATCGCCGATATCGAAATACACAAGATGATCCGGATCAAGCCAATCCGCCCCGAGTGACGCGCGCAGCGGCCATGAGCCGTTGCGCTGATCGAAGCGCCGGGCCTCTTCCGGGGGCAGATCGACGGCAAAAAGCCGCACGACGCCGTGTTCACTTCCCTTGATCCGTGTCGGGCTCACGCCATGACCTCGCGTTCGCGCGCGCGCGCCTCGCGCAGGTTGCGGGCGAGGATGTCCATCGTGGCCATGCGCACGGCGACGCCCATCTCGACCTGTTCCTGGATGACCGAACGGTTGATGTCGTCGGCGATTTCGCCATCGATCTCGACGCCGCGGTTCATCGGGCCGGGATGCATCACGATCGCATCCTCCTTAGCATAGGAAAGTTTCTCGGTGTCGAGGCCGAAGCGATGGAAATATTCGCGCTCGGAGGGGATGAAACCGCCATCCATGCGCTCGCGCTGAAGGCGCAGCATCATCACCACGTCAACGTCCTTCAACCCCTCGCGCATGTCCTCGTACACTTCGACGCCGAACTCGCCGATCCGCGCAGGCATGAGCGTGGGCGGGCCGACCAGCCGGATGCGGTTTTCCATCTTGCCCAGCAGGAGAATGTTCGAACGCGCCACGCGGGAATGCGCGATATCGCCGCAGATCGCGATGCTCAGACGGTGCAGACGCCCCTTGGCGCGACGTATGGTAAGCGCATCGAGAAGTGCCTGCGTGGGATGTTCATGGCGTCCGTCGCCCGCGTTCAGGACAGCGCAGTTCACCTTTTGGCTGAGCAGGTCGACGGCACCGGAATCGGGATGCCGCACGACCAGCAGATCGGGATGCATCGCATTGAGCGTGAGAGCCGTATCGATCAGCGTCTCGCCCTTCTTGATCGAGCTGGCCTGCATCGCCATATTCATCACGTCCGCCCCCAACCGTTGTCCGGCCAGTTCGAAACTGGCCTGCGTGCGGGTCGAGTTTTCGAAGAACATGTTGATCTGGGTCAGGCCCGCAAGGGTTTCTGTGTGTTTGCGCGCCGAACGGTTGAGATCGACATACTTGTCGGAAAGATCCAGAAGCGTGGAGATGTCAGCGGGCGCGAGCGGCTCGATGCCCAGAAGGTGGCGGTGTGGAAAGCTCATGGCCTTTCTCCCCTTGCAAGCGGGCCTCGCATCACGGCCCGGTTATAGGAAGCGCGCAACTCCGTGTCCAGCCGACGCACCGGACGGAATGCGCCTTGTCTCCTTCTAGTCGAGACAAATGAATGGTTCAGACCGGGACCGGGGTGCGCTAGGCTTGTGCAATGGAATCGCAAATGAGCTATCACGCGGCGCGCGCCGCCCTGGAATGGCAGATCGAACTGGGTGCGGACGAGGCGATCGGCGATGTGCCGGTCGTGCGCTACGGCCTGCCCGACAAGCTGACGGCAGAACCGGCGGCAAAACCGGAACATCCGGCGCCGTCCAAGCCCGTGCAAGCCGCCCAGGGGCCCGAGGCGGCGGGGCCCGACCCGGTGGCCGTTGCACGCGAGGCAGCGACCGCGGCACCCGATCTGAGCGCGTTGCGTGCCGCAATGGCCGGTTATGAGCATTGCGATCTCAAGCGCGGCGCGCGAACGCTTGTCTTTGCCGATGGCGAGCCGGGCGCACGCGTGATGATCATCGGCGAGGCGCCGGGGCGCGAAGAGGATCGCGAGGGCCGACCTTTCGTGGGTGCAGCCGGTCGCCTCCTCGATCGGATGCTGGCGGCGGTCGGGATGGCGCGAGCGGGAGATGGGGAGCCGGTCTACATCACCAACGTGATGCCCTGGCGCCCGCCCCAGAATCGTGAGCCGAAACCCGAGGAGATCGCCATGATGCTGCCCTTTCTCGCGCGGCATGTGAACCTGGCTGCGCCCGAACTGCTTGTCGTGATGGGCAACACGAGTTGCCAGGCCATATTGGGCCAACGCGGGATCACGCGGTTGCGCGGTACGTGGACCGAGGCATTTGGTCGCCCGGCGCTGCCTATGTTTCACCCCGCCTATCTGCTACGCAATCCGGGGGCCAAGCGCGAAGCCTGGGCCGACCTGTTGAGTTTGAGGGCGAGGTTGGAGACCGAGAGATGAAGGTGCTGGCCTTCTCGGATGTTCATGCCGACATGAAGGCGATGCGCACCGTTGCCGATGCGGCCAAGGGCGCGGACCTTCTGATCGGCGCGGGGGATTTCTGCCACATGCGGCAAGGCTTGCGTGACATCCTGTCGGTGCTGGACGGGATCGCCATACCCATGGTTCTGGTGCCCGGCAATGTCGAGAGTGCCGATGAGTTGCGACGCGATGCGCCCCAAGGCGCCGTCGTCCTGCATGGGCAGGGGCACGAGATCGAGGGGCTA
>NZ_JAWLDS010000026.1:0-36566 GCF_041686535.1 Aquicoccus sp.
GGGAAATACGGGGCACCGATCTTGCCGACACGATCCTCGGCTCCGACCGCGACGAGAGCTTCATCCTGCGCGGCGGCGACGACACGCTCGACGCCGGTGACGGGTTCGACCGGCTGCGCTATGACCGGCCGCTGTTCAATGGTGGGGTCGATGCCGATCTCGACGACGGCACGGTGACAGGCACCGCCATCGTCGGAGGGGCCAACGAGGAATTCACCCACACGATCAGCAACATCGAACACCTGCGCGGCACTGCATTCAATGACCGGATCGCCGGGGACGACAACGACAACCGGCTCGAGGGCATGGACGGCGACGATGCCTTCGTCCTCGTGGGCGGCAGTGACAGCGTGTATGGCGGCGACGGCACCGACCAGGCCTTCTTCGGCGTGACCGAGGACGAGGCCACGGTCACCTCCGACGGCGATGACAACCACACCGTCGTCATCGGGTCCGACACGATCGAGCTCTTCTCGGTCGAGGACCTGATCTTCCAGGAACCGGGCGAGCCCGAGAACACCCCGCCCGCCCCCTCGGGCGCGGCCCCGGCCTGGACGCTGGGCGACCCGCACCTGCTCACGGTTGACGGGGTGGGCTACGACTTCCACGCGGTCGGCGAATACGTGCTGCTGCGCGGCCAGGCCGGCGAGAGCGTCAACGGCTTCGAGATCCAGTCGCGGATGACACCCGCCAAGGATGACGAGGGCGCGGATCTCGACGACGTCTCCGTCAACCAGGCGATCGCCATGCGCGCGGCCAATGGCGACGCGGTGATGATCGACAGCAACGACGCCGAGCCGCTTTCGGTCAACGGCACGGTGCAGACCATCGAAGATGGCGAATTCCTCGATGTCGGGGACGATCGCATCTATCGCACGGGCGAGACCTACACCATGGTGTTCGCCGGTGACGACGGCACGATCAACGATGGCGACACCCAGGTCGCGGTCAAGGTGCTCGACGGGCGGGTCGATCTCAGCGTGCGGATCAGTGACGAACTCGCCGGGCGCGTCGAGGGTCTCCTGGGCGACGGCGACGGTGATCGCAGCAACGATGTCGCGCTGGCCGACGGCACCGTGCTGGAACGCCCGTTCGCCTTCGATGACCTTTACGGCGATTATCGCGACGACTGGCGCGTCGATGACGAGGCCGACAGCCTCTTCACCTATGACACAGGCGAATCGCTGGCCGGGTTCTACGACCCCGACAAGCCCGGCTCGGTCACCACGGCCGACGATTTCGACCCCGCCGAACAGGACGCCGCCCGCCAGGCCGCCGAGGATGCCGGGCTGACACCGGGTTCGGTGAATTTCGACAACGCGGTTCTCGACTTCCTGCTGACCGGGGATTCGAGCTTTGTCGAAAGCTCCGCAAGCGAGGATGTCGCGGCCCCCGAAACCACGTCGTCCGCCCCCACCCTCGATGTCGGGCAGGAGCGCGCAACCATCGGGTTCACGGTCACGGATCGCGCCGGCGACGGTATCGAAGACGCCCTTGTCGGATTCTCGACCGGCGCCTCGACCGCGCGCAGCCTGGCCGATGACCTGAGCAGCGGCGACTACAGCCTGCGCATCGGCGACGGTGTGAGCGGCCGGGCCAGCGCCAGCAAGCCGCTCTCCGCGGAAGACAGCGACGCGGTCGGCTCTGGCGATGCGCTCGACATCCTGCGACTCGCTGTCGGGCTGGAGCCCAGCTTCGGCGCCGCGCAGGACCTCGATTTCGTCGCCGGCGATCTCAACGGCGACGGAGAGGTCGAAGCAAATGACGCGCTCGATGCCCTGCGCCATGCGGTCGGGCTTGAAACCGACAACGCGCCGCGCTGGGTTTTCCTCGACTCCGACAACCTGCCCAGCGGCCTCGACAATGAAAACGTCGAATATGATGCCGCTGGGGTGGACATCGCCCCGGTCAGTGACGGCCTCGACGTGTCGTTCACAGGCGTCCTGCTGGGCAACATGCAGGACTTTGCCACCTGACACGGCACGAAACGCACGATGCGACGGCCCGCCTTCGGGCCGTCGCCCCCCAAGACATCGACGCCACGCCCCGGTTGATCTTTCACGGACGAATCGCCCCCGGGCCAGGCCGCCCATCGATCCCCCTCTGGACAGCCCCGCCTCGCCCGCCTACCCTCGCCCGAAAAGCGAGGTTTGCGATATGAGCGAGACATTCCCCTTCGACGGCCGCCGCTGGCACGACATGGGCGGGCAGGATGCAGGCCCAGTTGCCCCCAGCGAGCATGATTTCGCGCTTTGGGAGAAGCGCGTCGATGCGCTCCAGGTGCTGATGTCTACCAAGGGGCATTTCACCGTCGATGGCCTGCGCCGCGCGCTCGAAGACATGGGCGAGGGTGCCTATGAAAAATACAGCTATTACGAACGCTGGATCGCCGCCGTGAACCAGAACCTCGTTGAGGCCGGACTCTACACGCTCGAAGAGCTGGGCGAGAAAATGGCCGAGGTCCGCGCCCGCGGCGAAACCTATGGCGAGGCCGCCCGTGGTTGAGCCGATGGAAAAGGTCCGCGTCAAGACCATGATGCCCCCCGGCCATGTCCGCGCGCCGGCCTACCTGCGCGGCAAGACCGGCGTGATCGAACGCCCGCTTGGCGAATTCGGCAACCCCGAGCTCCTGGCTTACGGCCATTTCAACGGCCCGAAGAAACCGCTCTACCGCGTCCGTTTCACCATGGCCGAGATCTGGGGCGACGCCGCCGAAACCCCGACCGACACGATCGACGCCGAGATTTACGAACACTGGCTCGAACCGGCCCCCTGATCCCCAGGGCGCCTGTCCCCCGACCTGACCCGCGCGAGACATATCATGCCGCATGACCATCACGATCACGATCACGACCATTTCCACCACGACGGGATGAGCCCCTCGGGCCATCCCTACCGCGCCGACAATGACGAACCGCTCAGCTATTGGCAGTGCATGGAAATCGCCGTGCGCGAACTGCTGATCGAGAAGGGCCACACCACCCCCGCCGAGATCGCCGCCCAGATCGAGGCGATGGACGCGCGCAGCCCCGCCAACGGCGCCGCCGTGGTGGCCCGCGCCTGGACCGATCCCGCGTTCAAGCAGCGCCTGCTTGAAGATGCCTCGGCCGCCAGCGCCGAGATGGGCTTCGACATCGGCGGCCTGCGCCTCATCGCGGTCGAGAATACCGACGATGTGCATAACGTCATCGTCTGCACGCTCTGCTCATGCTATCCGCGCAACCTGCTGGGCCTGCCGCCCGACTGGTACAAGACCCGCGCCTATCGCTCGCGCACGGTCAAGGAGCCGCGCAAGGTGCTGGCCGAGTTCGGGCTCGACCTGCCCGAGACGACACGGGTGCGCGTCCACGACAGCACCGCCGACATGCGTTATATCGTTCTGCCCGCCCGCCCGGCGGGCACCGAAGCCATGGACGAAGCCGCGCTCGCCGCGCTCGTGACCCGCGATTCGATGATCGGCACCGGGCTGCCAAAGACGCCCTGATGCCCAACTTCACCGTCAAGACCACGGCGATCCTGCTGATGATCGCCGCCATCTTCATGTTCTCCTCGATGGACGCGCTGGCCAAGCTGCTGGCCGGGCGCATCGGCACCATGCCCACGCTCTGGGCACGCTACCTGGGCCAGGCGCTGGTGGTGCTGATCCTCGTGCTGCCACGGCTGCGCACGGTCCTGCAAACCCGTTACCCGGGGCTGCAACTGGCGCGCTCGGTCTTCCTGATGTGCGCGACAATCTTCTTTTTCTTCGGCATCTCCAATATCGGGCTGGCCGAGGCGGCGGCGATCATGTCGACCAACCCGCTTTTCATCACGCTGGGCGCGGCGCTGTTCCTGGGCGAGCGTTTCGGCATCCGCCGGGCCATGGCGATCCTGGCCGCCTGCATGGGCGCTTTCCTGGTGATCCGCCCCGGTGCGGCCGTGTTCACACCCTATTCGCTGCTGCCGCTGGGGGCGGCAATCTGCTATTCGGCCTATGCGCTCACCACCCGCTTCGTCGGCCGCGACGAAAGCGCCTGGACCTCGCTCTTTTACACCGCGCTTTTCGGGGCGGTGGTGCTCTCGGCGGCGGTGCCGTTCTTCTGGCACCCGCTGAACGGCACCGACCTTGCGATCATGGGCGCCATCGCGATCTGCGGCACGCTGGGCCAGCTTGCCCTCATTCGCGCGCTGATGGCCGGCGAGGCCGGGATGCTGGCACCCTTCGCCTATTTCGGGCTGGTCTTTTCAAGCTTCTACGGCGCCACGATCTTCGGCGACCTGCCCGACTGGCTCACCATCGTCGGCGCCTGCATCATCGCGGGGGCAGGCATCTACGTGTGGTACCGCGAAACCTTCGTCAAAGCACAATAGGCGCCGGAGCAATGGTCACTTTTTCACCTTATTTCATCCTTATACTGGTCTCCAAGCTCGGCGAACGTCGGTTCAAGGCAGAACCGACCGAGGCAGACATGACCCCGACCGCCGTATCACGGGCGAGCAGTGCGCGCGCAGCAGACCGCCCAGTGACCATGCAAGTGATGACCTGCAACACCCCGCAGTCCTGCCCCAGGATGCTGTACATGATCCGCTGCGCGGCCCCCGGCCGGTATGACATGCTTTTGGCATGGCTGGGGCGCCGCTGATGCGCATTCACCTCTTGCCGATCTGCCTGATTCTCGCGGGCTGCATGCCCGGCTCAGCACCCGACGACAACGCCACGCGCGCCTATCAGCCCGCCGCGCTGTCGTCGTTGCCGCCGCTCAAGACCTTCTCCACCCCGGCCCCCGTGCAGCCCGAACGATCCAATGCCGACATCGCCCGCGATTTCCTCGACCTCGCCTTCCGTCTCGAATCGGGGCGTGACCTGACCGTTTTCACCCGCTTCGAAGAGCCGATCACCGTGCGCGTCACCGGCCGCGCGCCCGCCACGTTGATGCCCGACCTGACCAGCCTGATCCGTCGCCTGCGCAGCGAGGCCGGAATCGACATCTCGCTCACCGATGCGCCCGAGGCCAATATCACCATCGAGGCCGTGGCCAGTCGCGAGATCCGCCACAACCTGCCCCACGCGGCCTGTTTCGTCGTGCCGGGCATTTCCGACATCTCGCAATACCGCCGCGCGCGCCACAGCGCCCAGGCCAGCTGGGCCCTCCTGCGCAGCCGCGAGCGGCTCGCGGTCTTCGTGCCCGCCGACGCGGCACCGCAAGAGACGCGCGATTGCCTGCACGAGGAACTGGCCCAGGCCATCGGCCCGCTCAACGATCTCTACCGCCTGCCCGATTCGATCTTCAACGACGACAACATCCACGCGGTCCTGACCGGGTTCGACATGCTCATCCTGCGCGCCTATTACGCGCCCGAACTCGCCAACGGCATGTCGCGCGACGCGGTTGCCAGCCACCTGCCCGCGATCCTTGCCCGGCTCAACCCGGAGGGCGAGGATCGCCCCGCGCAGCGCCCCACGTCCACGCCGCGCAACTGGATCGACGCCGTTCAGGACGCCCTCGGGCCCGGAACCGGTGACGCCGATCGCCGCAAGGCCGCCCGCCGCGCCCTGGCCATTGCCCAGCATCTCGGCTGGCAGGGCCACCGCCTCGCCTTTTCCCACTACATCACGGGCCGGCTCACCGCCGCGTCCGACCCCGATGCCGCGATCGGCCATTTCCGGGCCGCCGATCGCATATATGCCGAAACCACCGGCACCGAACTGCACCGGGCCTTCGTCTCCAGCCAGATCGCCGCCCACGCGATAAGCCGCGGTGACGGGCGCAGCGCGCTTGCGGTCCTGACACCCAATCTTGCCGTGGCCGAACGGCACGAGAACGCGGCCCTTCTCTCCACGCTGATGATGCTGCGCGCCGAGGCGCTCGAACTCACCGGCCGCCCCTCCGAGGCCGCCGAGGTCCGGCTGGACAGTCTGGGCTGGGCGCGTTACGGATTCGGGGCGGATTGGGCCGTGCGCGCCAAGCGGCGCGAGATCGGCGCGCTCAACCCGTTCAAAGAGAAACGCGGATAAGCGGGCAAATCACATGATCGTCTGGATCGGCGCCGCCCTCGGGGTGGCATTCGGCATCTATCAAGCCAAGCGGCGCGGCGGCAAGGGGCTCGACATGGCCCAGTATGGCGCGGTCTATGGCATCGCGTTCGCCATCGCGGCGCTGATCCTCAACATCCTGATCATCCGCATGATGATGGGTTAGGCGCGATGTTCCTGCCATTCTTCGATGCGCTGCGCAAACACGGTGTCCCGGTCAGCTTGCGCGAACACCTCACCTTTCTCGAGGCGATGGGCACCGGCCTCGTCACCTATGACATCGACGGGTTCTATTACCTCGCCCGCAGCGCGCTGGTGAAGGACGAACGCAATCTCGACAAGTTCGATCGCGCCTTCGCCACCGCCTTCAAGGGGATCGAGGAGATTTCGCTCTCGGACGTGCTCGAGGCCGTGGACATCCCCGGCGACTGGCTCGAAAAAATGGCCGAAAAGCACCTCAGCCCCGAAGAGATGGAAGAAATCAAGAGCCTCGGCGGCTTCGACCAACTGATGGAGACGTTGAAAAAGCGGCTCGAAGAACAGACAGACCGCCATCAGGGCGGCTCGAAATGGATCGGCACCGCAGGCACCTCGCCTTTCGGGGCCTATGGCTACAACCCCGAGGGCGTGCGCATCGGCCAGAAGGAAAGCCGCCACCAGCGCGCGGTCAAGGTCTGGGACAAGCGCGAGTTCAAGAACCTCGCCGACGATGTCGAACTGGGCACCCGCAACATCAAGGTGGCCCTGAAACGCCTGCGCCGCTGGGCCCGCGACGGCGCCCATGAGGAGCTTGACCTCGACGGCACGATCCGGGCCACCGCCGAACATGGCTATCTCGACGTGAAAACCCGCCCCGAGCGGCGCAACGCGGTCAAGGTGCTCCTGTTCCTTGACGTGGGCGGCAGCATGGACCCGCATATCAAGATGGTGGAAGAGCTCTTTTCGGCCGCCAAGACCGAGTTCAAGCATCTCGAATACTACTATTTCCACAACTGTCTTTACGAAGGTGTCTGGCGCGACAACCGCAGGCGGTGGGACGCGCAGACCCCCACATGGGACGTGCTGCACACCTACGGGCCGGATTACAAATGCATCTTCGTCGGCGACGCCAGCATGAGCCCTTACGAGGTCGCCTATCCCGGTGGTGCCAACGAACACTGGAACGCCGAACCCGGCCAGCTCTGGCTGCAACGCGCCCGCGAACAATGGCCCCAGCATCTCTGGATCAACCCGGTGCCCGAGAAATACTGGGGCTACACCCATTCGATCGGCATGATCCGCGAGATCTTCGAAGACCGCATGGTGCCGATGACGCTCAAGGGCATCGAAGAGGGCATGAAAGAGCTGTCGCGCTGAGGTGGGGTTGTTCCCAATGTGCGCCTTCGGCGCGCAGGTTCTGTTCGGTGGGGGGTTCACCCCCAAGGCGCAAAATGCCATGGCATTTTGTCGCCGTCCCCCAGAGTATTGCCAGCAAGATGAAGAACATGCGCGCGCCGCGTTAAGGTTGTTTGCGACCCGATGCCCTGCGGATCAGGCGGCAGCCGAGCGGCAGCCGAATGTCAGCCGCGAGTCACCCCTGCAAAGATGCACAGAAACCCGCGTTAACCGCCGCGAACGCTTATCTCGCGAACAGTTGTCCGGGCCACCATCCACGCGCGTCCGTGCCGGCGAGTTTCAGCATGTGCCACAGGAAGGCGAGGTTGGACGAGATCACCGGCAGGCCGGTCTCGGCCTCGGCGCGTTCGATGATTCCAAAGCTGCGCAGGTTCGTGCAGCTTGCGAAGATCGCATCACAATCCGTTGTTTTTGCGACATTTATCATGGCCTCAAGCGTCGAGGATTCGGCGATGCGTGCGACGGTGTAGTCGTCCTCCTCGAGAAAGCTCTCCTGCCGGGCGACGGCGATGCCTGCGTCCTTCAGGGCCGCGATCATCGGCTCGTTGACGCTTTCGACATAGGGGGTGATCATGGCTATGTTATTTGATTTCAATGCCTTGAGGGCCGCAATGACACTCGACATCGGGTTCGTGACCTGCGCCTCGGGATGCGCCTTGCGCACCAGCGCCTCCACCCGGTCCGGGCCGATCACGGTGGCCCCCGAGGTGCAGCCATAGCCGATCACGTCCAGCCCCCGCGGCAGGCGCTCGGCCGTGGCGGTCATGTGATTTTCCATGGTCGCCAATGACTTGGGGGTCACATCCGGTTGTGCGGGAATACGAGAATGCAGCAAGCACAGGTCGCGGCCGGCAAACAGCATCCGCGCCTCGTTCTCCAGCGATTCGTCGGTCGAAAGGACGATCAGCCCGAACCTGCCTGAGCCGCCAAACCCTTGATCCAATTGATATTCAAGCGCCATGATTCACCTCTTTCGGGAAGTGTCGCACGCTCCGGAGCCCATGCCAAGACATCACGCTTGCCGTGGCCCCAGATCGCCTGCACCATGGTCCGAGCCGGAGGAGAACAGCCCCATGTCAGACGCGCCCGTCACCCATATCGACCCTGCCGATTTCACCGCCGATCCCTACCCGGCCCTGGCACGGATGCGGGCCGAGGCGCCTGTGACCTTCGTGCCCGAACTCGGCGCCACGCTCTTCACGCTTCGAGACGATATTTTCCATCAGGAAAAACAGGTTGAGACATTTTCTTCATGTCAACCCCAGGGTCTCATGACGATCCTGATGGGCGAGAACATGATGCGCAAGGACGGTGCCGCCCATGCCCGCGAGCGCAAGATCCTCTTTCCCGCGCTCAGTCCGCGCACAGTGCGCGACACCTGGACCCCGCTCTTTCGCGCCAAGACACAAGACATCCTGAAGGTCCTGAAATCAAAAGGAAAATGCGACCTGGTGCGGGATTATGCCATGCCGGTCTCGGCCGAAGCGCTCAAGCTCGTGACCGGCCTCACCAACATGCCGGCGGAAGAGCTTGACCGCGTGAGCCAGGGCATGATCGACGGCTGCGCCAATTACACCGGCGATCCCGGGATCGAGGCCAATTGCCACGACTGCACCGCCTCGATCGACCGCCATATCACCGAGATGATGCCCCAGCTGCGTGCCCGTCCCGACATGTCCGCGCTCTCGGTCCAGATGCAGGCCGGGCTCGAAGAACCCGCCACCCGCTCCAACATCAAACTCATCATCTCGGGCGGGCAGAACGAACCGCGCGACGCCATAGCCGGGGCCGCATGGGCGCTGATGACGCACCCCGATCAACATGCACTGATCCGGCAAGGCAGTGCGAGCTACACACAGGCATTCGCGGAATACGCGCGCTGGATCTCGCCCATCGGCATGTCGCCACGTCGCGTGGCCCGGCAGGACACGGTTTGCGGGGTGACGTTCGACCCCGAGGATCGCGTCTTCTTCATGTTCTCATCGGCGGGCCATGACGAACAACATTTTGACAATCCACAAGTTTTCGACATCACCCGCGACAATGGCCCTGCCATCCCCTTCGGCGCGGGTCCGCATTTCTGCGGCGGTGCGGCGGTCGCACGTGCGCTGATCGCCGAGGTGGCCCTGCCGACGCTTTTCGACGCCCTGCCCGGACTGCATATCGACGGGCCGGTGCCGTTCTCGGGCTGGGCGTTTCGCGGGCCGACCGCCATGCCCGTCGCCTGGACCGCATGACCTCTTGTTCGCATCGCGGCCCAGGCCCATATTGACCACATGCTCAAGTTCACGCCGATCCTGCTTGCCATCCTTTATGCCATCGGGATGTATCGTTTCTCGGTCTGGCGCACCACGCGCGAGCTTGATGCGAAATCAACCGAACTGGCCGATCCCGCGCTCAAGCCGATGTTCGACCGCATGGCAAAGGCGCTCGACCTGCCGCGGATCCGCGTTCATCTCTACGAGATAAAGCCCGTGAACGGCCTCGCCGCGCCGGACGGGCGGATTTTCATTACCCGTGGTTTCTATGAAAAATACCGCGCTGGCGAAGTGACCGCAGAGGAACTGGCTTCTGTCATCGCCCATGAACTGGGCCACGTGGCACTCGGCCACTCGCGGCGCCGGATGATCGATTTTTCGGGCCAGAACGCCATTCGCACGGCGCTGGCCATGGTATTGTCGCGTTTCCTGCCCGGCATCGGCGTGTGGATCGCGAACGGGATCACCACGCTTCTGGCCGCGGGCCTGTCGCGCTCGGATGAATACGAGGCCGATGAATATGCCGCGGCCTTGCTCACAAAGGCCGGGATCGGCACGGCGCCGCAGAAATCCCTGTTCGAGAAACTCGAAAAGCTGACCCAGACCAACATGGGCGCCGCGCCTGCCTGGCTGCTCTCGCATCCCAAGACGGCACAGCGGATCGCGGCGATCGAGTCTCTGGAAAACAAGTGGCGGGCCTGAGCCCCGAAACGGGCTCTCGCCACCCTGCTCTTTCTTGGGAAAAATACTCAAATCCAACGCCGCCATGCGCAGGACGCCGCGACTCGCAGCTACCGGCATACCTCAGTCCAGGTGCCCGGCCACCGCCTTGCCCAGCCTTGGCAATCGCGCCTTTTTCAAGAGCCCCCGCGCCGTCCACGGCTGCCCAGAAAGCCGCTCCGCCTCGGCGCGCACCCGCGCCACCACCGCCTCGACCCGCACCGCATCCGCCTGCCAGAACCCCTGGAGGAACCCATCCGGGTCGGCCCGGCTCAGCCCCTCCTCGGCCAGAACCCCGCGCGGGAAATCGCCCGCATTCAGCGTCACGATCACATCCGCCGACCCCGCCACCGCTGCCGCCAGCACGTGAATGTCGGCCGGGTCGGGAAGCCATAGCCGGGCTTCAAGCGACGGCGCCCAATCGACCGTGGCGCCCGGCCATTTCGCCCGCAAAAGGGCCGCCTCGCCGCGCGCCTGCATCTCGGCCTCGGGGCCCAGTTTCGCCGCCGTCCGCGCCCATTCCTCAAGGATGCGTTCGGACCAGAGCGGCACAAACGCCCCGGTCCCGGCCACGCCCAGCAGCACCTCGCGCATGACCGTAGGAAAGATCACGCAGGTATCGAGAACCGCCCTCACAGCCGGAGGAAGAGCGCCTTGAGATACCCGCTCTCGGCCAGTTGCGGCAAAAGCGGATGATCGGGGCCCGCCTGGCCCGTATGGATCAGCTGCCCCTGCCGCCCGGCCCGCCCGATCCCGCGGATCGAGGCCGTGCGAAACCGCGCGAGGTCGGCCGCATGTGAACAGGAACACAAGCCGAGAATGCCCCCATCCGCCACCAGGGGGGCCGCCATGCGCGCGAGCTTTTCATAGGCGCGCAGCCCCGCATCCAGCGCCTGTTTCGACGGCGCAAAGGCCGGCGGGTCACAGATCACCATGTCGAATTGCGCCCCCTCACCCGCCAGCGCCTCAAGCGCCTCGAATGCATCGCCCCGCCGCGTCTCGAACCGGTCTGAAACACTCATCGCCTCGGCGCCCTGCCGGGCCAGCGTCAACGCCGGCTCCGAACCATCGACCGCCAGCGCATGGACTGCCCCCGCCGCCAGGCAGGCAAGGCCGAACCCGCCCACGTGGGAAAACACATCGAGAACCCGCGCACCCCGCGCCAGCCGCGCGGCAAACGCATGGTTCTCGCGCTGATCGAAGAACAGCCCCGTCTTCTGCCCGCCCATCAGGTCGGCCATGTAGGTGGCCCCGTTCATCTCGACCGGCACCGGCCCACCCGGCGCCGCACCGCGCAGAACCTCCAGCCCCTCGTCCAGCCCTTCAAGCGCGCGCGCCCGGCCCGACGCGTTCTTGATGACTGTTGACACGCCCGTCACTGCCACAAGCGCGTCGACCATGGGCTCCAACTGCGCCTCGGCCCATGCAGCGTTGGGCTGCACGACGGCCATATCACCAAAGCGGTCGATCACCACTCCGGGCAATCCGTCCGCCTCGGCATGGATCAGCCGGTAATAGGGCTTCGCATGAAGCCGTGTGCGCAGCGCCAGTGCCCGCGCAATCCGCGCCGCGAACCAGGCCTGGTCCACCTGCGCCGCCGGATCGCGGTCAAGCATCCGGCAAAAGATCTTCGATCCCGGGTTTACCGCCACCACGCCAAGCACGTCGCGCGCGGCATCCTCAAGCAACGCCAGCGACCCCGGCGCAATCGCCCTGGTGCGTCGGTCGGTCACCACCTCGTTGGCAAAGACCCAGGGGCTGCCGTGGCGCAGCTTGCGCACATCGGTCTTGGGCTTGAGGCGGACAATGGGCAAAGGGGACAGCATCATGCCGTCCCCTTACCGTCTCCCGTGACCCTTGGAAAGGGATCAGAAGAGGCTGTTCGTCCGCGCGCCGGTCTGAAGCGGGCTCGCAGCATCGTGCGACACCCCTGCGCTGCGATTTTCTGCCGGGTCTTCCTGCAGATCACCCTTCACACCCAGCTCTTTCTGGAAAACGCCGGCAAGATGGTTGGTGATCCTGACTTTCTGGGTCATTCCGTTGCGCTCGGCCTCCACCGCCCGCGTGCCGCCATATCCCTTGAAAGTCGCGTCGATCTCGCGCGGCTTGGCCACAGGTTCCTTGGTTTCAGGGTCGAGGAAGTTCACCACGAACCGGATCTCGTGTCGCCCCCCCACGGTATAGCGGGTTTTCTCGGAAAGCGCGTGGAACCGGTTGACCTCGATATCGAGCATCACGGGTACTGCGCCTTTCGCACCCTGCGTGCCCATCTCGAGGCTCTGCTCGAAGATCTTCTGCACCTGCGCATGACGATCACCCAAGGGTTCGCCACGCCAGACGATATCGCCCGGCGGATAGAAGAGATTGGCCTCCGACGCCTTGAGGCTGCGCGGCACCCGTACCTGGAACGCGTCCACCTGCATTGCCGGTGCCGTCGCCGCCGCGGTCGGGCCCTGGAATGGCGTGCTGCGCGAGACGGTATCGACCGCGGTACAGCCCGACACGGCCATTCCCAATACGATCATTGCAGCCATACGAACACGTTTCATGCTCTTCCTCCTTGGGCTTTTGCCCTGTTTTCTGCTCGCCCCGAGGATCGGCGCAGATTGGGTCGAATCTGCGGCGCAGCTGCGGTCATCCCGGGGAAATGTGACGGCGCAATTCTGCCGGCTGCCCGGGCGTGTCTGGCCCGCCGTTGGCAGCGCGGCTTGTTAGCGCTAAAACGCTTTGCTAGATGTCGCTCATGCGCCGCGCAAAGGGATAACCATGACACTCAACCAGACCGTCCGAGACGTGACCCGCCGCATCATCGAGCGCTCAAGACCCGCGCGCCGTGCCTATCTCGAACGGATGCGTGCCGCAGGCGAAGCCGGTCCGTCACGCGGGCATCTGAGTTGCTCGAACCAAGCCCATGCCTACGCCGCGATGGGTGACGATCAGGACCGCCTCGCCACCACGCCCGCGCCCAATATCGGGATCGTCACCGCGCATAACGAAATGCTCTCGGCGCATCAGCCCTTCGGCGCCTTTCCCGACATCATCAAGCGCGCGGCGCGCGACGCGGGCGGCACGGCCCAGATCGCGGGCGGGGTGCCCGCCATGTGCGACGGCGTCACCCAGGGCCAGCCGGGAATGGAATTGTCGCTCTTTTCGCGCGACGTGATCGCCATGGCGGCGTCGATCGCGCTGTCGCACAACACCTTCGACGCGGCGGTTTTCCTGGGAACATGCGACAAGATCGTGCCCGGGCTCGTCATGGCCGCGAACACGTTCGGCCACCTGCCCGCGATCTTCCTGCCCGGCGGACCCATGACCTCGGGCCTCTCGAACGAGGAAAAGGCCGAGGTGCGCAAGGATTTCGCGGCCGGCAAGATCGACCGCGCCGCGCTCATGCAGGCCGAGATGGCCGCCTATCACGGCCCCGGCACCTGCACCTTCTACGGCACCGCGAACTCCAACCAGATGCTGATGGAAATCATGGGGCTGCACCTGCCCGGCGCGGCCTTCATCAACCCCGGCACGGCGATGCGCGACGCGCTCACCTCCGAGGGCACACGCCAGATTCTAGAGCGCACGGCGCTGGGGGATGACTATCTCCCGGTCTGCGACATCCTTGACGAGCGCGCCTTCGTGAACGGCATCGTCGGGCTCATGGCGACCGGTGGCTCGACCAATCTCGTGCTGCACCTGCCCGCCATGGCGCGTGCAGCGGGCATCACGCTCACGCTCGAGGATTTCGCCGACCTGTCACGGGTCACGCCGCTGCTGGCGCGGGTCTATCCCAACGGCCTGGCCGACGTGAACCATTTCCACGCCGCCGGCGGCATGGCCTGGCTCATCGCGCAACTGCTCGACGCGGGGCTCCTGCACGAGGATGTGCAGACCGTCGCGGGGCCCGGCCTTGACCGCTACACGCGCGAACCCGTGCTCGATGGTGGTGCGATCACCTATCGCCCCGGCCCAAAGCGCAGCGAGAACGACCGCATCCTGCGCCCGGCCTCCGACCCGTTCCAGGCGACCGGAGGGCTCAGGCACCTGGCCGGCAACCTCGGTGAGGGCATCATCAAGCTCTCGGCGGTCGCGCCCGAACATCACCTGGTCGAGGCCCCGGCCCGCGTCTTCGACACCCAGCAAGCGGTGATCGACGCGTTCAAGGCCGGCGAGCTTTCGCGCGACATGGTGATCGTCCTGCGCTTTCAGGGGCCGCGCGCCAACGGCATGCCCGAGTTGCACGGCCTGACACCGACGCTTTCGGTGCTGCAGGATCGCGGCCACAAGGTCGCACTCGTGACTGACGGGCGCATGTCCGGCGCTTCGGGCAAGATACCCGCCGCGCTCCATCTCGCGCCCGAAGCCGCGATGGAAGGGCCATTGTCCCGCATCCGCGACGGCGACGTGATCCGCCTTGACGGCACGGCCGGAACGCTTGACGTGCTCTCGCCCGAATTTGCCGGCCGTGCGCCCACCCTGCCCCGCCCCGGGATCGCGGATCACGGCATGGGGCGCGAGTTGTTCGGCCTCTTCCGCGCCCATGCCAGCCCCGCCACTGAAGGGGCAAGCCCGCTCTTCGGGAATGACGGCGCATGAACCCGCAAACGGGCAGCGCCGAGATCCTTCGGCTTTGCACATTGGCGCCGGTCATTCCCGTTCTGACCATCGAGGACGCGGCACATGCCGCCCCGCTCGCCCGCGCGCTCGTCGCCGGTGGCCTGCCCGTGCTCGAAGTGACGCTGCGCACACCCGCCGCGCCCGACGCGATCCTTGCCATGGCCCGCGTGCCCGGCGCCGTGGTCGGCGCGGGCACCGTGATCACCCCAGAGGACGCCATCACCGCCCGCGATGCCGGGGCGCGTTTCGCGGTCTCGCCCGGCGCCACCGACCGCCTGCTCGACGCCTGCGAAACGGTCGACCTGCCCCTCCTGCCTGGCGCCGCCACGGCAAGCGAGGCGATGCGCCTTTCTGAGCGTGGCTATCATGTGCAGAAGTTCTTTCCCGCCGAAGCCGCCGGCGGGACCGACATGCTCAGGGCCATCGGCGCACCGCTGCCCAAGATCCGCTTTTGCCCGACCGGCGGGATCACCGCGCAGAACGCGCCCGAGTACTTGCAACTGGCCAATGTCGCCTCTGTCGGCGGAAGCTGGATCGCGCCGGTTGATGCCATCGCCGCGCAGGACTGGGACCGGATCGAAAGGCTTGCCCGCGACGCCGCAGACCTGCCCCGCGCCTGAGCCTACTGTCGCGCGCGTCCCGCCCGTCCGCCGCGACGCCCCGTGCTCTGCGCCTGCTCCAGCCCCTCGCGCAGCACCTGCGTCATCGGGTGATCGCGTTCCGCACCATGTCTCTCGATCAACGCGGTAATCGCACGCCGCGCCTCCATCTCCTCGGGCAGGCTCAGCGCCCAGTCGAGGAAGATAGTCCGGCACTCGGCCATGCTGATCCCGTCTATACGATAGGCCTCGAATATCAGGCCCTTGGGATCGAACCGATCACGTTTCACCCTGCGTTCTCCTCGTCTTTGCTGCCAATCGCCGCCTCGATCACCGCTTTGGCATGCCCGGCCAGTTCGGCCAGCCGTCCCCCGAGGTCGTCCAGCGTCTCAAGCCCCGTTTCACGCATCAGCATCAAGGCCCCTCCACTGCCCAGCGAATCCGGCTGCAAGGGCTTGTCGCTCAACAGTTTCGACACCGCTTGCACCTTCCAGCAAAGCGCATAGGCCGCTTTCAATGCTGCGCGATCCGCGTCACTCAACCAACCGGTTGCGACAGCGGCCTCCAGCCCCTCGGCCACCGAGCGCCCCGGAACGGCCCCCATCAACGCCCCGGCCTGCGCCACGAGTTCGATATCCTGCATCCGCCCCGGCCCGATCTTGGCCTCCCAGGGGCCATCCGGCGCCTTGGCCGCCGCGATCCGCGCGCGCATGTTGGCCAGTTCGCGCAAGATCCCGGCCCGGTCGCCCGATTTCTCGGCCAGCACCGCGCTGCGGAACGCCTCCACATCCGCACCAAGCCCTGTCTGCCCGGCCACCACCCGGGCCCGGGTCAACGCCATGTGCTCCCAGGTCCAGGCTTCGTTGCTCTGGTAGGCACGAAACGCTTCCCAGCTGGTGGCGACCGGCCCCTGATTGCCCGACGGGCGCAGCCGCATATCGACCTCGTAAAGCCGCCCCTCCGCCATCTGTGCCGTCAATGCCGTGATCAGCGCCTGCGTAAGCCGCGCATAATAGGGCCGCGCCGCCAGCGGGCGCCGCCCTTCCGACACCTCGGCACCGTCGGGGTCGTAAATCACGATCAGGTCCAGATCCGACCTTGCGTTCAACCGCGCCGCCCCGAGGCTGCCCATTCCCAGAACGCAGGCCCCGCGCCCCGGCGGCGCCCCGTGCTTCTCGGCAAATTGCGCCACCACCTCGGGCCAGAGCGCGGCCAGCGACGCCCCTGCGAGGTCGGCATATTGCCGCCCGGCCTCCTCGGCGTCGATCAGCCCGCGCAGGTGATGCACCCCGATGCGGAAATGCCATTCCTTGGCCCAGCGCCGCGCGTGATCAAGCTTGCGCTCGTAGTCCGCCTCACGCTCCAGCCGCGCCGTCAACTCCTCGGTCAGCGCCGCCGCCCCCGGCCAGTCCGCAAAGAAATCCCCCCCGATCACCGCGTCGAACACGCCCGCATTGCGCGACAGGTGCCGGGCCAGCGCGGGCGACGTGCCCACGATATCGACCAGGAGATCGACAAGCTGCGGATTGGCCTCGAAGAGCGAGAAAAGCTGCACCCCCGCCGGCAGCCCCGCAAGAAACCCGTCAAAGGCGATGAGCGCCTCCTCGGGCTGCGCCGTGTCCTGCAACTTGCGCAGGATCTCGGGCCGCAACCGGTTGAAGATCGTCACCGCCCGCTCCGAGCGCAAGGCCGGGTAGGTCGGCCAGCGCGACACAACCGCGTGATCGGCCAGAGGCTCCGGCGCAGGGGTGGCGCCCTCTCCGGGGGCAAAGAAACTCTCGATCAGCTCATGCACCTCGTCGATGCGCGCGCGCAGCGCCGCCTCGAACTCCGCCTGCGCCTGCCCCGACATCGCCGCGATCCGCGCGATCCCGTCCTCGGCGGTGGGCAGGCGGTGGGTCTGCGCATCATTGACCATCTGTATGCGATGCTCGACCTCGCGATGCGCCCGGTAATGCGCCGCCAGAGTCTCGGCCGCCGCCTCCGGCACCCAGCCCTTTTCGGCCAGCACCCGCAATCCCTCGACCGTGCCGCGCACCCGCAGATCGGGATCGCGCCCGCCGGCGATGATCTGCCGCGTCTGGGTAAAGAATTCGATCTCGCGAATACCGCCGCGGCCCAGCTTCATGTCATGGCCCGGCAGCACCAGCTTGCCTCCGAGCCCCTTGTGCTCGCGAATGCGCAGCCGCATGTCATGGGCATCCTGGATCGCCGCGAAATCCAGATGCTTGCGCCACACGAACGGGCGCAGCACCTCGAGAAACCGCTCTCCCGCCGCGATGTCCCCCGCGCAGGGCCGCGCCTTGATATAGGCCGCGCGCTCCCAGGTCCGGCCCAGGCTCTCGTAATAGGTTTCGGCGGCGGCCATGGCGATGCAGACCGGCGTGACGCTCGGATCGGGGCGCAGCCGCAGATCGGTGCGAAAGACATACCCCTCGCCGGTCATGTCCGAAAGCATCGCCGCCATCTTGCGCGTCGCGCGCACGAACCCCGCGCGCGCCTCCATGTAATCGTCGCGCTCGAACCGGCTTTCGTCAAAGAGGCAGATGAGGTCGATGTCCGAGGAATAGTTCAACTCCTCCGCCCCCATCTTGCCCATGGCGAGCGCCACCCAGCCCGCGCAGGTGTCAAGATCCTCCTCGCCTGCCCCCGGCAGCTTGCCACGCCGGATCTCGGGCTCCAGCGCCGCGCGCATCGCCAGTTGCACCGCCAGGTCGGCAAACCGCGTGAGCGCGCCGGTCACCTCTTCCAGTGCCCAGACCCCGCCCAGATCGGCCAGCCCGGTGAGCAGCGCCACGCGGCGCTTGGCCCCGCGCAGTTCCGTGCCAAGATCGGCCCCCGCGACCTCGCCCAGCCGGGCGAATTCCCCGTCCAGCGCCGCCTCGGGGTCGTCGAACGCGCCCTCCAGCCAGTCGCGCTCCTTTTCCAGAAGCCCGCCCAGATAGGGGCTGCAGCCGCCCGCCCCCTCGACCAGCCCGGCCAGATCGCCCTCTGCCCCGGGCATCAACGCCCGTGCCTCCGCGCCGCGATCGGGATCAAAGGCAATGGGCAGGCGGGTGATGCGGGATGCGAAACTCATGGCGCCAGCTTTGCGCGCTCTTTCGAATGTCGTCAATGACTTGCCCCGTTGCATTCGGCACGCGACGGCCTAGGGTAGCCGCATAACCCATTATCACGGATCAATGAGACGCCCATGTCGAAATCCCTCAAACGCGTCCGCGCCGCCCTCGAAGGCCATGCCGCCGAAATCGTCGAGGCGGGCGAGGCCCGCACCGCCCAGATGGCCGCCGACGCGGTCGTATGTCATGTCGACCAGATCGCCAAGTCGATCATCTTTCGCGGCGAAAGCTCGGGCCGCGCCGTGCTCTTCATCACCGCGGGCGGCAACCAGGTCGATCACGTCCGCGCAACCGCGCTGGCCGGTGAAGAGCTGGGCAAGGCCGATGCCGCCCTCATCCGCGAACAGACCGGCTTTGCCATCGGTGGGGTCGCACCCATCGGTCATCTCAACCCGATCCGCGCCTTCCTCGATCCGCGCCTGCTCGATTTCGAAACCGTCTGGGCCGCCGCCGGCACGCCGCGCCACGTCTTTTCCATCCCGCCGCGCGATCTCGAATCCCTGTCGGGCGCGCAGGTTGCCGCGTTCACGGTCTGATTTCGACTCCTGAGAGCAGCACAAGGCCGCGGTCGGGTGCCGCCCGCGCGGCTGCGTCCCTGTTCAGGGCGGATGACTTCGCACAAGAGCACTCCGGAACACGATACAATACGTTGATATGAAAACACTTTCCAAGATAATGTAAAAAACATTCACATCACCCCTTGCCAAATCCGCCCACAGTCACGACATTGGGGATGTGAAAGGTATTAACATCATCTTCCCGACACAAGATTTCGACAAACGGAGAGTGACATGACAACCGCAACGCACAGCACATCCTCCCCCGCCCCGGTCGCATGGCTCCGGCGGGCCGAGGATTGGCTCGACGACAAGGGCAAGGGCGCGTGGATCGCCGCGATGGTGCTTGGCTTCATCCTGTTCTGGCCCATCGGCCTCGCCCTTCTCGCCTACATGATGTGGAGCAAGCAGATGTTCAGGGGATGCGCACAGCGCCGCAAACACGGCCGTCACACGGCCTATCGCAGTTCGGGCAATTCCGCCTTCGACGCCTACAAGGACGACACTCTGCGCCGCCTCGAAGACGAGCAGAAACAGTTCGAGAGCTTCCTCGAACGTCTGCGCGCCGCCAAGGACAAGGCCGAGTTCGACCAGTTCATGGAGGACCGCGCCCGCGACGCCGCCAAGGCCCGCAGCAGCGAACCCCCGCAGGATCGGCGCGACCCGGGCGCCGAAACCTGGCAAGGAGCCTGATCCCTGCGGACCCCGAACCGCCCGGCCCCCCAGAACGGGGCCGGGTCTTTTGCATCCGGCCCCTGTATATTATGTCATGACGATGAGCGATCGCATCCCCGACCCTCCCCCCGGCTGGCATCTGCCCGACCCGCAGTTCCAGCCCGAGTTCTACGCCGATGTGCCGCTCAAACGGCTGATCGCGTTTCTCGTCGATACCCTGCTGATCCTCGCATTGACCGTCCTCGTGGCTGTCCTCAGCCTCGGGTTGGGCCTGATCCTGATCGTGCCTCTGTCATGGCTTCTGAGCTTCGCCTATCGCTGGGTGACCATCACCCGGGCCTCGGCCACGCCGGGCATGCGCCTTGTTGCGCTCGAACTGCGCGACCATCGTGGTCGCCCGCTCGACCAGGTGCTGGCATTCCAGCACACGCTGGGTTTCATGCTCTCGATCACCTTCTTCCCGCTTCAGGTGATCTCGATCGCGCTCATGCTGACCGATGCGCGCAAACAGGGCCTCACCGACAAGTTCTTGGGCACCGTCGCGCTCAATCGCCGCGCCGGGTATTGAAGCGTTTCGGGATATATCTGAAGCATCATGTATCGCAAATATCCCGATGGCGCGAAGCGCGGCAGGGTATTTGCGATACAGCTTTTTGCCGAACCGCCATAAATCTCGCTTGATTCAAGGCTTGGAGAACTCCGAGGCTGTTGTTATCGTCCTGATGACACACCACATCTGACCCGTCATGCGCCATACACTTCCTCTCGCTCCGCAATTCTACGTGACCGCGCCGCAGCCCTGTCCCTACCTCGAGGGGCGGATGGAGCGGAAGCTGTTCACCGCCCTGCAAGGCGACAATGCCGAGCGCCTCAACGATGCGCTGTCCAAACAGGGGTTCAGGCGCTCGCAGAACGTGCTCTACCGCCCCTCCTGCGCCGATTGCGCTGCCTGT
The DNA here is from genome assembly GCF_041686535.1 of Aquicoccus sp. Classification (NCBI taxonomy): domain Bacteria; kingdom Pseudomonadati; phylum Pseudomonadota; class Alphaproteobacteria; order Rhodobacterales; family Paracoccaceae; genus Aquicoccus; species Aquicoccus sp. The sequence continues at coordinate 20,898 of NZ_JAWLDS010000026.1, forward strand.
CTCTCGGCGCGCATCCGCGTGGCCGATTTCACCCCTTCGAAAAGCCAGAAACGCACCCTGCGCCGCAACCGCGCATTGGAACGCCGCGCCACCAGCCCCTGGGCGACCGAGGATCAGTACGACCTCTTTCGCCGCTACCTCGACAGCCGCCACTCCGATGGCGGGATGGCCGACATGGACGTGTTCGAATTCGCCGCGATGATCGAGGAAACCCCGATCCGCAGCCGCGTCATCGAATACGCCGAGGCCGAAACCGGCGCTCTCACCGCCGTGTGCCTGACCGATGTGCTCGATGACGGGCTCTCGATGGTCTATTCCTTCTTCGAACCGGACCGCGCGCGCGACAGCCTCGGAACCTATATCATTCTCGATCATATCGAGATCGCGCGCGAGGCGGGCCTGCCTTACGTCTATCTCGGCTACTGGGTGCCCGGCTCGCCAAAGATGGGCTACAAGGCCAAATTCTCGGGGCTCGAAATCTATCGCGGCGGTGCGTGGGAACCGGTGCGCGACCCGAGCGCCTATGTCGCCGACACCCACCCGCTTTCGACCGACCCGATCGCCGAGCAGGTGGCCAACATCTCGCTGCCCGACATGCGCGCCGGCCCGCACCGCGGTTGACCGGCGCGTGCCTCAGGTCTCCTTTTCACCGGTCCGACGCCGCGCCAGTTCCCGGTAAAACGCCTCCCGGCTCACCCCAAGCTCGGCCGCCACATCCTGCCATTGCCCTTTGTCCGGCAACGCCATCCCCGCATCCAGCCAGGCATCGAGCCTATCCGCCACGCGCGGCAACGACCGGATTTCGGCACGCAACCGTGCTGCCTGTATCCCCCGGGCCAGCGTCGCCGCCCATGCCGCCGCAAGCGCCGGCGCCTCGGCCAGCGCCCGCAGGAAACGCGCCTTGGGCACCATGGCCAGGACCGACCGTTCGACCGCCACCGCGTCGCAATGATAGACCTCGGAATAGGCCGACGCCTCGGCCAGAACCGCCCCCGCCGTGGCATTCTGCAACACCATCGCCGCGCCATGAATCGAATGGCGGCACAGATGAACCCGCCCCGCACGCACAAGGTAGATGTCGTTCACGGGCGCGCCGGAGCGGAACAGGACGTCGCCCGCCGACAGATCAACCGAACGTGATCCGGCAAAGGCACTCTCAAGGGCATGTTGCATGATCACGATCATATGACGCGCCCGGGCGGACTGCAATAACGCCGAAAACGACATGCTGAGAACGACATGAAACACGCGCTTCCGACCCTGCTCATCTTCGCCCTGCCCGGACTGGCCACCGCGCAGGATCTCACCGCCCATGGCAATTTTCGCCACATGATGCACAGCGGCGGCACCTCCGGCACGGTGGCGCTCGACACGCTCGATGCGCCCTCCGCCTGGGGCGTCGGCGCCACTGCCGGGCTCCGCGGCGAGATCGTGCTGCGCGACGGTGAGGTTCTGGTCAGCCGCGGCAGCGACCCCGAGGCCCGTCTCACCGCGCCCGAACCCGGCGAAGAGGCGGCGATCCTCGCCCATGGCACGGTCGCCGATTGGCACGCGGTCCCCCTGCCCGACCCGGCCGAGGACGACGCCGGGGCCATGACCACCCCCGCCGATCCACGCGAAGCCGGCCAATCCGCCTTTGCCGCGATCCAGGAAATCGTGGCGCATCTCATGGCCGATCCTGATACCGACTGGGCCAGCGTCGATATCGAGGCCCTGCGCCAGCATCTCGTCGACATGGACAACGTCACCCTGCGCGCCCGGGTCGAAACCCAACCAGTCGACGGGGGCGCACGCTTTGTCGTCACCTCCGACGAGCCCACCGTCACCGCCTCGATCCGCGCCATGGTCCCGGCCCATGCCGCAACCATGGACGGGGTGGAGGGCTGGCACCTCTCCGCCGAGCCCGCCGAGGGTGGCGCGATCCTGACCGCCACCGGCAATGACGAAGCGGAACCGCGCATCCGCGGGCTGGGTTTCATCGGGCTGATGACCGTCGGCATGCACCACCCGGCCCATCACCTTGCAATCGCCACCGGGCAGGCCCCCCACGCGCATCACGACGGCCACCAGCACCGCGCGCAGGATTAACCAAATGAGACCTCAATACGCGCCGCTTCACCCGGCAGCCGGACGGCAGCCGGGCGACAGCCGGATGTCACCCCCCCGATTTGCCCCGGATGGCGCGATTAACCATTCCCGATCCGCATGGGTCGCACACGCATACGGCCATGCCGCGAACCGACCGGCCGGGAAGGCTCTTTTCGCATCATGCGGCCCAGGCCGTCCGAGCGAAAGAATCGGTCGCGATTATCACCCCCTGCGACACAATATTCAGCATTTGGCGGTTGACGCTGCTTTGCCCCGGACATAATCTCCCCTTTACACGTGAAAGGAACCTTCGATGCACAGCCTCGTAATTCTTGTAGGAACACCGCGCATGGGCCAATGACGGAACCCTGTTCCCGACCCATGCGCCCCCGAAAATCGGGGGTTTTTTTATGTGTGAAAACATGTCGTTAAACGGAGATGGAAGATGACACGTCAAATGACCGGAGCGAAGATGGTGGTTCAGGCCCTGCGCGATCAGGGCGTGGACGTCGTATTCGGCTATCCCGGGGGCGCGGTGCTTCCGATTTATGACGAGGTCTTCCAGCAGAACGACATCCGCCACGTCCTCGTGCGCCACGAGCAAGGGGCCGTCCACGCCGCCGAAGGCTATGCCCGCAGCACCGGGAAACCCGGCGTCGTTCTCGTGACTTCCGGCCCTGGCGCAACAAATGCCGTTACCGGGATCACCGACGCGTTGATGGATTCGATCCCGCTCGTGGTGCTGTCAGGACAGGTTCCGACCTTCATGATCGGCACCGACGCCTTTCAGGAGGCCGATACCGTCGGCATCACCCGCGCCTGCACCAAGCACAACTGGCTGGTCAAGGATACTGCCGACCTCTCGGGCACGATCCACGAGGCGTTCCACGTCGCCACTACGGGCCGCCCCGGCCCGGTGCTGATCGACATCCCGAAGGATGTTCAATTCGCCTCTGCGACCTACACGTCGCCGCAAAAGGCCAAAACCAGCCATTATCAACCCACGGTCAAGGGCGACATGGACGCGATCAAGGAACTGGTCGAAGCCATTGAAAAGGCCAAGAAACCGATCATCTATACCGGTGGCGGCGTGATCAATTCCGGCCCGGCGGCCAGCCTGCTCTTGCGCGAACTGGTCGACAGCAGCGGCTTTCCCGTCACATCGACGCTGATGGGGCTGGGCGCCTATCCCGGCACCGGCAAGAACTGGCTCGGCATGCTGGGGATGCATGGCCTTTACGAGGCCAACATGGCGATGCATGACTGCGACCTGATGATCAACATCGGCGCGCGCTTCGACGACCGTATCACGGGGCTTGTCTCGGCCTTCAGCCCGAACTCGAAAAAGGCGCATATCGACATTGATCCCTCGTCGGTCAACAAGGTGATCCGCGTCGATATCCCGATCATCGGCGACGTTGGCCATGTGCTTGAGGATATTCTGAAAATCTGGAAATCCCGCGGACGCAAGACCGACAAGGAAGCGCTGCAAAGCTGGTGGTCCAAGATCGAGGAGTGGAAAAAGATCGACTGTCTGTCCTTCAAACAGACAGGGCCCGTGATCAAGCCGCAATATGCGCTCCATCGTCTCGAAGAGCTGACCCGCGATCATGACCGCTATATCTGCACCGAGGTGGGCCAGCACCAGATGTGGGCCGCGCAGTATCTGACCTTCGACGATCCCAATCGCTGGATGACGTCCGGGGGCCTTGGCACGATGGGCTACGGCCTGCCCGCTTCGGTCGGTGTGCAGATGGCCCACCCCGACGCGCTGGTTATCAATGTCGCGGGCGAAGCGTCATGGCTCATGAACATGCAAGAAATGGGCACGGCGGTGCAATTCCGCCTGCCCGTCAAGCAGTTCATCCTCAACAACGAGCGCCTCGGCATGGTGCGCCAGTGGCAGGAACTCCTGCATGGCGAACGCTATTCGCAAAGCTGGTCCGAAGCCCTGCCCGATTTCGTGAAACTGGCCGAAGCCTTTGGTTGCAAGGGAATAAAGGTGGACAACCCGGACGATCTCGATGAGGCGATCAAGGAAATGCTTGCCTATGACGGGCCGGTGATCCTCGACTGTCTGGTCGAGAAGCATGAGAACTGCTTCCCGATGATCCCGTCGGGCGAGCCCCACAACAAGATGCTGTTGGGCGAAGCAACGACCAAGGATGCAATCGGCAAGTCTGGCGCCGTTCTGGTGTGATTGACCGCAGGGATAGAAGGAACCAAGCCAATGTCCGCACTCAAGATCAAGAAGGGCTCGACCAAGCATTCGGCCTATAACCTGCGCTCCGATTTCAGCGACGTGACCGAAACCCACACGCTCGCGGTACTGGTGGACAACGAGGCCGGCGTGCTGGCCCGCGTCATCGGGCTGTTTTCTGGCCGTGGCTACAATATCGACAGCCTGACCGTGGCCGAGGTGGACCATACCGGCCACACCAGCCGCATCACCATCGTCACCACCGGCACGCCGCAGGTGATCGAGCAGATCAAGGCCCAGCTGGGCCGCATCGTTCCGGTGCACGAGGTTCATGACCTTACTGTCGAGGGGGCGTCGGTCGAACGCGAGCTTGCACTGCTCAAGGTCGCGGGACTTGGTGACAAACGCGTCGAGGCCCTGCGACTTGCGGACATCTTTCGCGCCAACGTGGTGGACAGCACGCTGGAGAGCTTCATTTTCGAGATTACGGGCACGTCCGAGAAGATCGAAGCATTCGCAGAGCTGATGGGCCCGCTCGGATTGGTCGAAGTCGCCAGGACCGGCGTCGCCGCCCTCTCGCGCGGCCAGTGAAGCGTTTCGCCTTGTTCCCGGAAAGGGATAAGGCGAAACGCAGCCCATCATGTCAATGCAGCGCGCGTTCCGGGGAATGCCGTGTTGCGACCATTTCGGGGCACGCCCTGCCAAGCTGAAAAAGAAGCCCAAGACAGATCGCCGGTCACGACGTAACACGAGGCGCGTGGTTCCCGCCGCCATGCGACACGTCCGCCGGGCTTACCAACAATCAAGCGCGCCGGGTCAAACTCTTTCTCACAGGCGCACGCATGACCAGAACTCATGCTTCCCGGATCGCGATCTGGTCGTAAAGATGCCAACTCGCATGCCCAAGCAGCGGCAAGGTCAGAAAAAGCCCCAGAAACGCGGGGATCATCGCCAGGAAAGTGATGGCCGCAATGAAAGCCGCCCAGATCAGCATCGGAAACGGATTGGCCGTGACTGTCTGGAAACTCGTAATCATGGCTGTGACGAAATCCACCTCACGATCCAGCAAGAGCGGCATGGAGATTACCGTGATCATGTAAAGAAGAAGGGCGAATATCGCTCCAACCAATGTGCCAACGCCAAGCATCATCAATCCGTTGGGCGTCAGATAGACCTCGAAGGAGGTCGACACGTTTGTCATCGTCGAAAGGCCCAGAAACAAAGCGAAAATCATGTGTGCGAGGAAAAACCAGAACAGGAACATCATGATGATGATCACACAAATCGACGGTAATTGCCTGCTGCTTTGCCGCACAACAACGCCGAGAATCCTGTCCGCTTCAAGAGCCTGCCCCCGGTCCAGGCGCCGCGACACTTCGTAAAGGCCGACGGCCGCGAAGGGGCCGACCAAGGGAAAGCCAACCGCTGCGAAAATGAGCCAATAAGTTTGACCGGTTCTCCAAGTGACAAAAGCGAGCAACAGACCGATGATCACATAAGCGCTTGAAAACAGGACACCGAACCCCGGAGCCCGCTTCATGTCGGCCCAACCGCGCCTGAGCGCTTCGCGTAGCATGGACATTTCTACCGGGCGCATGTGCGGCGCCCCCAGTCCCGTTGCCTCTTCCATGGTTCCTCCCCTTCGCACAGTCCCGAGCGGCCCCGAACGCCACGTTAACTGCCTGTTAATTCAATATGGGAGGCTTGGCACGAAAATCATCTGTCGCCGAATGCCAGGCGTGACCGATCTGCAGCAGCGACGCATCCGCGCCCCGGCGCCCAAACATCTGCAGCCCCAGCGGAAGCCCCTCAGCGTTGAAGCCGGCCGGCATGTTGAGCGTGGGCAAGCCAATGAGCCCTGGCGGAACGACCACTTCCATCCACCGGTGATACGTATCCATTTCGATATCATTGATACGATCGGGATATCGCCATTCAATCGGAAACGGCCAAACCTGTGTCGAAGGCAGGATCAGCGCATCGTATCTGTCGAACAATTCGGCCGCGTTCTTGAACCAGGCGGACCGGGTCACGCTGGCGCGATGGACATCCATAGCCGAAAGCGCCAGTCCGCGTTCGATCTCCCAGATGGCCTCGGGCTTCAATCGCTCACGGGTCTCGCTTTTCTCGTAAAGGGCAACGGTTGATGCAGTCACGGACCAAGACCGCAGTGTCGTCCAGCTTTCCCAGATCGCTTCGGCATCAAACGGCGCCGGAACCTCCTCTACAATACACCCGATATCATTGAAGCGGCCCAATGCCCTTTCAACGAGGTCCAGAATACCGGGCTCAAACGCGTATGCTCCCCCCCAATCACGCAACCACCCGATGCGGCGGCCCTTCACATCGGCCTCAATGCCCGCCAAGGCAGGTTCGGCCATACAACCATGTGGCTGGCGTGGGTCGGGACCGGATTGGATATCCAGAAGTGCCGCGACATCACGTGGGCTACGCGCCATTGGCCCGTTGGTCGAAAGTTGATGCAGGAAGCTGTCGCCAACAGGTTCGGACGGAACACGCCCCCAACTGGGCCGAAAGCCGTAAACATTGTTCCATGCGGCCGGGTTTCGAAGGCTGCCCATCATGTCGGATCCGTCCGCGACGGGCAACATCCGGCAGGCGATCGCCGCCGCGGCACCACCGGATGACCCTCCGGCCGAGCGTGTCAGATCATAGGGGTTGCATGTCGCACCGAACACCGGATTGAATGTATTGGAACCAAGCCCGAATTCCGGCGTATTGGTCTTGCCAATGATGATCGCCCCTGCGGCGCGCATCCGGGCCACCATGATGTCATCGTTCTGCGCAACTTGGTCGGCGAACACCGGCGATCCCATCGTGGTACGCAACCCCTTGGCATTGGCGAGATCCTTTACCGCAAGTGGAAAGCCATGCATCCATCCCTTGCGCTCGCTCGCATCCGCCTGTCGCGCCTCGGCAATGAGTTCATCTGGATCCCTGAGAGACACGATCGCGTTGACCTGACCGTTTGCCACCCCGATCAGTTCGAGGGTCGCTCGCATCACGTCTTCAGCGCTGAAGGTATCGGCCTCGAGTTCGGTAGCCAGCTCAAAGGCTTCACGGTCCAGAATGTCGCTCACGTCCTTGTCCCCCATCAATTCTCGAAGAGCAGGTTAGACAGTCGCGCGGTCATTGCAATCCTGCACCTTCAGGACCCGGGACATTTGGTTCGGTTACTCTTCGCCGCGAGCCTCTGCGCGGCTCTTGCCGCTTACGTTCTGGGCCAGGGTGGCCGCCATCAACCCATCGAGGTCACCATCTAGGACGCCCTTCGTGTCGGACGTCTCATAATTCGTCCGAAGATCCTTGACCATCTGGTAGGGCTGCAGAACGTAGGATCGAATCTGGTTGCCCCATCCTGCCTCTCCCTTGGCGTCATGTGCTTCGTTGATCGCCTGAGTTCGCCGCTCCAATTCCATCTGATAAAGCCGTGACTTCAACGCCTTCATGGCGATGTCGCGGTTCTGGTGCTGTGATTTCTCGGAACTGGTGACCACGATCCCGGTTGGAAGGTGCGTGATCCTGACCGCCGAATCCGTTGTGTTGACATGCTGTCCCCCGGCCCCCGAACTGCGATAGGTATCGATGCGCAGATCGGCCGGGTTGACCTCGATCTCGATATTGTCATCCACGACCGGATAAACCCAGACCGACGAAAACGAGGTATGCCGCTTGGCCGCGCTGTCATACGGAGAGATGCGCACCAGCCTGTGAACCCCGCTTTCGGACTTGAGCCATCCATAGGCATTGTGCCCCGAAATCTTGTAGGTGGCTGACTTGATCCCGGCCTCATCGCCCGGGCTTTGCGCCTGCAGCTCGACAGTGTAGCCCTTTTTCTCGGCCCAGCGAACGTACATCCGTGCGAGCATCGCCGCCCAGTCGCAACTCTCGGTCCCGCCAGCGCCAGCGTGAATTTCAAGGAAGGTGTCATTGGCATCCGCCTCACCGTCCAACAGTGCCTCAAGCTCTTTCTCGGCGGCCCTCGCGGCCAATGCCTTCAGGGCGTCCTCCGCCTCCGTCACGACGTCCTCGTCGCCTTCCATCTCGCCCAGCTCGATCAACTCGACATTGTCTTTCAGATCCCGAGCGATCGTTTCGCAGGTTTCGATCTGGTCAACCAGGGCCTGACGATCCCGCATCAGTTTCTGCGCTTCCTTTGGGTCATCCCAAAGGGTCGGATCCTCCACCCTTGCATTGAATTCCTCTAGCCTGTGCTGGGCTGTCTCCCAACCCATCCTCTGGCGCAGCAGGTCGAGCGATTTCTCAATTTCTTCAATCGTGGTCTGCGTATCGGCGCGCATCAAATTGTCCTGACTGTCATGCTCAGTGACGGGTGATAGACGAGCGCAAGCCGCGCGGCAAGCTCAGTAGAGACCACCCGAACTCAGGGTGCCAAAGTTCGCCTTGGGGCCAACCAGGACCTTTTGTCCAGTCGATGTCGTGACTTGCCGTCCGGCATTGGCGTCGCGCGCTTCATCGAACAAGGGCAAATTCTCACCCATGGCAAAACCGCCATCATACATCACGCCGAACAGAGGTTCTTCACCTTCGCGGAAGCACTCGGCAACAACGTGATCTCCAGCTGCATCCTCTTCAAGACGCTCGCCGGTCAACCGGTCGATATTGATGAAGGTGCACTCTTCGGGAACACGAAATTGCCCGCCGCCGTATTTCTTGATCGCTTCTTCCATGAAACTCTGGAAGACTGGGCCACACATCCCCCCGCCCGAGGCCCCGCGGCCAAGGCTGCGTGGATTGTCATATCCGATATAACACCCCGCCACGATATTCGAAGTGAACCCGATGAACCACACATCCTTGGAGTCATTGGTCGTCCCGGTCTTTCCCGCCACGGGCACCGGCAGGTTCACCGTTCTCGCAGCGGTACCGCGATCGACCACGCCGCGCATCATCGACGTCAGTTGATAGGCCGTCACTTCATTCATGACCCGTTCGCGATATGACACGATATCGGGGCTCTCGCTGCGGTCAATGGCCGGGCTGTCGCAATCGCGGCATTCCCGCGTATCGTGACGATAGACCGTCTTGCCGTATCGGTCCTGCACCCGGTCGACCAGCGTCGGCTCGACCCTTTGCCCGCCATTGGCAAACATCGCATAGGCCGCCACCATCTTGAACAAGGTGCTTTCTTCCGAGCCGAGCGCATTGGCCAGAAACGAACCCATTCGATCATAAACGCCAAAGCGTTCCGCGTAATCCGACACAACGTCCATTCCGACCTCCTGAGCAAGCCGGATCGTCATCAGGTTGCGCGATCGCTCGATCCCGGTGCGCAGCGATGTGGGGCCAAAGAACTGGTTCGAAGCGTTTCGAGGCCGCCAGATCCCCTGGGGCGTGTCGATTTCGATCGGGGCATCGACAATGATCGTCGCTGGCGTATATCCGCTGTCGAGCGCCGACGCATAAACGAAGGGTTTGAACGACGAACCCGGCTGTCGGCGCGCCTGCGTGGCGCGGTTGAACACCGATTGCTGATAAGAGAACCCGCCCTGCATCGCGATCACGCGACCTGTATTGACGTCCATCGCCATGAAGCCGCCCTGAACTTCGGGAACCTGCCGCAAGGTCCAGCGGATAAAGCTTCCATCCTCGTCGTTCGTCATCCGCCGCACATGCACGACATCGCCAACCTCAAGAAGATCCGAAGCCACCTGGGCCTTGCGTCCGAGCTCTCCGTCTCCAAGACTCTTGCGGGCCCACTGCACGTCTTGGGCCGGAATCCAATGACCGTCTTCGTCATCTTCGACACCTTCGATCCCGATGCGCGCATCATTGGCCCCCAACTCGAGGACCACGGCCGGATACCACTGATTATCAAGCTCAATGTCACGGGCGATATCGACGCGCGCCAGCGCCGCGCGCCATTTCGCTTCGCTTTCCAGAACCTCCGGGGCGAGCACTTCGCCGGTGCCACGCCAGATCCCACGCTCCCGATCATACTCCTCAAGCTCGCGCTGCAAGGCCTCGGCCGCGATTTGCTGCATGTCTGGCTCAACGGTCGCGCGCACACTCAAGCCACCGGAAAAGAACTCTTCCTCGCCGAAATTCTCGGACAACTGCCTGCGAATCTCGTCGGTGAAGTAATCCCTGGGCGGCAAGTCCTTTCGATAGCTTTCGAAATCACCATTCTGAACAGATCGAAGCGGCTGCCCGACCTGCTTTTCGTAAACGTCCTGGGTCAGGTATCCGTTCTCCAGCATCTCCCTGAGAACGAAATTCCGGCGCGCCATCAGCCGCTCCTTGCTGCGGACCGGGTGATAATCGCTTGGCGCCTTGGGCAAGGACGCGAGAAACGCAGCTTCATGCGGTGCCAGTTCTTCAAGTGACTTGTTGAAATAGGTTTGCGACGCCGCAGCCACCCCATAGGAATTCTGCCCAAGGAATATCTCGTTGAGATAAAGTTCAAGTATTTGCTCCTTAGTCAGCGTCTGCTCAAGGCGCGTGGCAAGAATGATCTCCTTGATCTTGCGCTCTGCCCTTCTGTCACCCGACAACAGGAAGTTCTTCATCACCTGCTGGGTGATGGTCGAGGCACCGCGAATGTCGCTCCCACGTGACCGCACGGCGTCGTAAGCGGCAATCAGGATACCACGCAGATCATAGCCTTGATGGTCATAGAAATTCTTGTCTTCCGCGCTGATAAACGCGTGTTTCACCAGGTCGGGAATGTCCTCGGCGGGCGCGAAAAGGCGCCTTTCCTGAGCGAACTCGTCGATGATCCGTCCTTCACCGGAATAGATGCGACTGATCGTGGGGGGCGTGTATTGCGCAAGGCTGGCGTGACTGGGCAGATCCTGCCCGTAAATCCAGAACACCGCACCCACGGTCAAGGCAACCATCATCAACCCCAACGTGATGAAGCTGAACAGGCCCCCCAATGTCGACATGACAAATCTCAGCACGCGCGCCCCCTGACTTTCGCATCGCTTGTATATGCTGCGCTGCGAGCATGGTCAAAACACATTGCCGCGCGTGATAGGCTGGAAGCTGCCTGTTTTTCATGCCCCCGGTCTGGCCTGTTCATTGGCGCACCAGTGCGCGCAGCGACGCATCCATTATGATCCAGGCCTGGATTCCGTCGCGCAGCGCCTCGGCCATTTGACGGCGCCATTCCCGGTCCGTCACGTTCGTCAAGTCGCGTTCGCTCGACATGAACCCGATCTCCAGAAGCACCGAGGGAATATCCGCCGCCTTGAGAACCGAGAATGCGGCGGATCTGTAAGGGCGCCGGTTGAGCGGAGCCCCGGCGGAGCGCAGCGCGTCGATCAGGGCTTCGGACAGTTGCTCGGCCCGGGGCTGGGTTTCGACGCGCGCGAGATCCATCAGGATGTCCGCCACCGTGTCATCCGTCCCGGTCAGGTCGATCCCCGCAAGGATGTCAGCACGGTTGTGACGTTCGGCCAAGAGCGCACTCGCCTGGTCGCTGGCCTGGTCCGACAAGGTGTGGACGGTCGCACCCGTGGCCTGGCCTTCAGACAGGGCATCGGCATGAAGCGACAGAAACAGATGCGCCCCGGCTTGGTGGGCAATGGCGACCCGTCGCTCAAGCGATACGAACACGTCCGAGTCGCGGGTCAGAACAACCTCGATCCCGTCAACCCGCAAGAGCGCTTCGCGCAGTTCGCGGGCGAAGGTCAGCATGAGGTCCTTCTCTGTATGTCCATCACGCATGGCCCCCGGGTCGATCCCACCGTGACCGGGATCAAGAACCACCACGACACGCCCGTCGGCATCGACGGCCGGTGGCGACGGCGCCGCCACGCCCCAATCCGGCGTGTCAGGTGTCGTGGACAGCCGGGAAAACTGCTCGCGCGTTACCGGTGCGAAATGCAAACGCAGATGGGCGGCACTGTTCACCCGGTCGATTCGCATATCGCTCTGCCGCACCTTCATGGGCTGCGACAGATCGAACACCATGCGGGACCATCCGGGACGAAAGCCGCCGAATCGAACGGCTTCAACGCGCTCAGACCGGTTGAAAGCGTGCGCATCGAGCCCGTCCCAATCCGCTTCACGAAAATCAATGACGAGACGATCCGGGTCTTCCAGGCTGAAAAAGCGATATGGCACACCTTGGCTCAGGTGGAGGTCAAGTATCGTCTCCTCGCCCTGGTCAACCAGAAGGCTTTGATCCGGGTCCACCCGCGCCAAGCCACTCAGGTCCTGCGCGATGGCAGGAAGGGCCAGCCAGATCAAGGCCAGAACGCATAAAAATTGATTGACTCTGCTCATCGCCCGCCACCTGGGTCTTTTCATAAGACCCTAGCGCAAATGGGGCCCAATGGAAATCACCTGCGCGCTTGCATGAACCGTTTCAGCCGCGCCAGACCTTCGCGAATATCTCCGGTCGAGCGGGCATAGGAAAAACGGATCGTGCCATGCCCGCGATGCGGATCGAAATCGAGACCAGGGGTCACCGCGACCCCTGCCTTTTCGAGGATCTCCGCCGCAAAGGCGCGGCTGTCATCGGTCAGATCGGAGACATCGGCATAGACATAGAACGCCCCGTCGGGCGGCGCGAACCGTTCGAAGCCGGCATCGCGCAGACCATCCAGCATCAGGGCCCGGTTGGCCTTGTAAACCGCGAGATTGTCTTGCAATTCGGCCTCGCACTCCATCGCCGCAAGGGCTGCCACCTGCCCGGCATGTGACGCGCAAATAAAGAGATTCTGCGCCAGGCGTTCGATCAGGCGGACATGCGAGTCGGGCACGACCATCCACCCAACACGCCAACCCGTCATCGAGAAGTACTTGGAGAAGGAATTGATCACGTAAGCATCGTCCGTGATCTCGAGCGCCGTCACCGCCTTGGCCTCATATTCGATGCCGTGATAGATTTCATCGCTGATGAACGCGATGTCCCGCGCCGCACAGGCGTCGGTCAATGCGGACAAGGCCGATCTGTCGAGCATCGTGCCGCTCGGATTCGCGGGTGAAGCCACCATAAGCCCTTGCAAATCCAGGTTTTCCAGATCGCCCGGCACCGGTTGGAGCCGATGATCCGCACCCGCCGCAATGCCCACGGGCTCGACATCGAGCGCGCGCAGGATCTGCCGGTAGGAGGGATAGCCCGGCTCGCCGATGCCGACGCGATCGCCCGCGTCGAACAATGCCGTGAAAGCAAGAACGAATGCCCCCGACGACCCCGAAGTGACGATCACACGCCCCGGGTCGAGATCGACATCATACCATTCGCCATAAAGACGCGCGATCCGTTGGCGGAGCGCAGGCAGGCCGAGCGCCACGGAATATCCCAGTGGCTCATCTTCCATTACCCGGGCGAGGGCTTCGCGCGCGCCTTGCGGGGCGGGCGTTCCGGGCTGGCCCACTTCCATGTGGATGATGTGCCGACCGCCCTCTTCAGCGCGACGCGCGGCCTCCATGACATCCATCACGATGAAGGGATCGACCTGACCGCGCCTTGAGTTTCGCATTGATTTCTTCCTAACTGTGCACATCCGGTTTTCACAGGGAGGGCCCCGCGCGTCAATGCACCGTTTACTCTCGATCTGCCTCGCCTGCGTCTTCGTCCTCGTTTCCGTGCTGCCCGCTTCGGCGGTCACGTTGTTGCGTGATCCGGATATCGAAAATGCCCTGAACCAACTCGCCAAGCCAGTCCTGTCCGCGGCCGGGCTATCGCCGGCAAGGGTAAGGATCCTGGTGGTTCAAGATCGCAACATGAATGCTTTTGTCATTGATAATAAACATATTTTCATACACTCCGGCATGATTATGCGCGTCAAGGACGCGGCCGAATTGCAAGCGGTCATCGCCCATGAAGCCGCCCACCTTGCAAATGGGCATATTGCACGTCGCACGGTGAATGCACGCTTGGCGAGAAATGTCGCGGGCATCGGCATGGCGCTTGCCGCAGCCGCTGCAGCGAGCGGGAGCAGCGAAGCGGCGACCGCGCTTGGCGCGGGCATTTCAAGCTCGGCCAGCCGCGTCTTCATGGGTCACACACGGGCCGAGGAATCATCGGCCGACCAATCCGCGATCCGGTATCTTTCGCGGGGGGGCGTTGATCCGAAAGGGCTGGTCCGTGTGATCGAGATCTTCGCCGGCCAAGAGCTGGTCTCTGCGACGCGGCAGGACCCCTATGCGCGCACCCACCCGATAAGCCGTGATCGGCTGCGCCACGCCAAGGCCCTTGCCGACACCTATTCGAAAAAAGCGACAGCCGATCCGGAATTCGACTACTGGTTCTCCCGCGCCAAGGGTAAGCTCACCGCCTTTCTCAGATCTCCCAAGTGGACGCGCAGCCGCGCGGACGACAGCGCCGCACCGGATATCGAGTTGATGCGGCGCGCCATCTCGCATCATCGCGACAGCAACACCGACAAAGCCGTCGCGGCAATGCAAAAACTCGTCGCTGCACATCCCCGCGATCCGTTCTATCATGAGCTTTACGGCCAAATCCTTATGGAAAGCCGAAACACCCGCGCGGCGCTCACCGCCTATCGCGATGCAGTCAACCTCGCGCCCGACGATGCACTGATCCTGGGCAGTTATGGCCACGCCCTCCTTGCCGAAGGAGACAGCGCAAATGCCCTGAAAACCCTTGAAAAATCACGCTCTTCAGACGGCAATAACGCAAGAGTGATGAGGGATCTGGGCCAAGCCTATGCCAAAAGCGGGCAAATGGGCATGGCGTCGCTGGTGACGGCGGAACGATACGCGCTGCGAGGACGGATTGAAGACGCCGGCATTCACGCGAAACGCGCATCGGACCTTTTGCCACGCGGGTCTGCCGGTTGGCAACGGGCGCAGGATGTGCTTTTGGCGGCAGAGGCCGCTGGCAAGAAACGGAGATAGACGACGATGAAACCCACCCTTCCCTTTGCGCTGGTCGCCGGGCTGATGCTGACCACGCCAGCCACGGCATTCGACCTGACCGATATGAACGCCGAAGAACGCAGCGCGTTCCGCGCCGAAATCCGCGACTATCTTCTTGAAAACCCTGAAATCATCATGGAGGCGGTGGCCGTTCTTGAACAGCGCCAGGCCCAACAGCAGGCCGCGGATGACCAATCCATCGTCGAGAACAATGCCGAGGCGCTGTTCGATGATCCGAATTCCTGGGTCGGGGGCAACCCGGACGGGGACGTGACCATTGTCGAGTTCATCGACTATCGCTGCGGCTATTGTCGCCGGGCCCATGACGAGGTGGCGCAATTGCTTGAAACGGATGGAAATATTCGCATGATTCTCAAGGAGTTTCCGATACTTGGCGCGGACTCCGAAACCTCTTCGCGTTTCGCGATTGCGACGCTTCAACTCGCGGGCGACGAGACCTACCACGCGGTGAGCGACGCGCTCATGAAACTCAAGCCAAGCCC